>JALRKC010000169.1 GCA_023254955.1 Candidatus Nanopelagicales bacterium
CGTTGAGCTACGGGCGCAGGGCACTCTTTCGAATGCCTGGAAAGCTTAGCAGTCTGGGCGAGGGAGGGCACCCTCGCTCTATAGCCTCGCGAGGGAGTCAATATCCTCGAGGAACTGTCCGACCATCTCCCCCGACACCGTCATCCGGGTGTCACCGATAGCCCAGAGGTAATCCTCTGTGGTCGGCCCACTCGGCGGAGTCTGCTCGTCCTGGTAGACCGCTGACTCCAGTGCTTTCTGGGCAGCTTTCCTCGCAGCGAACTCAATATCGGCTGGTGAAAACCCATCTGTGCGTTTCACCAACTCGCTCACGTCGACAGAATCCAAAGCACCTTGAGGAATGTATCGGTGCCAAATTGACTCTCGGGCTGTTTTGTCCGGCAACCCGATGGGGATGACATAGTCGAATCGTCCGTGACGAAGGAAAGCGTCATCGAGAGCTCGAATGAAGTTCGTCGCCACGATCAACAACCGACCTGGCCGCTCCCGGAACATCGGTATGAGTTTGAGAAGCTCGTTAGTCACGCCCTGAAGCGCGGTGGGTGGCTCTC
>JALRKC010000170.1:0-260 GCA_023254955.1 Candidatus Nanopelagicales bacterium
AGTTGTTGTGCAAGAGCTATATCATGCCACCCAAGGCAATGCTTTTATCACATCAGATGTTGGTCAACATCAAATGTTTGTTGCTCAATATTATCATTTCAATAAACCTCGAAGATGGATTAATTCTGGAGGGCTTGGCACTATGGGTTTTGGTCTTCCTGCTGCCATGGGAGTTAAACTTGCATTTCCCAAGCAAGAGGTTGTATGTGTTACCGGCGAAGGTAGTATTCAGATGTGCATTCAAGAGCTATCAACTTGCT
>JALRKC010000170.1:270-539 GCA_023254955.1 Candidatus Nanopelagicales bacterium
ATACAATCTTCCTATAAAAATTATTAATATTAATAACGAGGCTCTAGGGATGGTAAGGCAATGGCAGGATATGAATTATGGAGGAAGACACTCAGCAAGCACTTATTCAGATTCTTTGCCAGATTTTGTAAAGCTTGCGCAATCCTATGGGCATGTTGGAATGAAAGTTACCAAGCAATCTCAGCTCAAGAAAACCCTAGATAAAGCTTTTGCCATGAAAGATAGGCTGGTTTTTATTGATGTATATGTTGACCCGAATGAGCATGTCT
>JALRKC010000171.1 GCA_023254955.1 Candidatus Nanopelagicales bacterium
ACAATTTCATTAGCGATTGTTCTGATACGAATACCTTTCTTGATATCTTCTACTGACAAATCTCCATCTTCGAGGTATTTGTCCATTAATTCTTCATTTGCTTCTGCAGCAGACTCTACCATCTGCTCTCTCAATTCTTGACAGGTAGCAAGAAGCTCCTCTGGAATGTCTCTTGCTTCAAAAGTTAAGCCTTGGTCATCCTCATTCCAATAAATAGCCTGCATCTTGATGAGATCGACTACTCCTTTAAATTCTTCCTCTGCACCAATGTTATATTGCATTGGAACAACGTTTGCCTTTAATCGGTCTTTAATTTGCCCGACTACTCGAGAGAAATCAGCGCCTGCTCTGTCCATCTTATTTACAAAGACAATTCTTGGTACTTTATACCTATTAGCCTGACGCCAAACCGTTTCTGATTGTGGTTCAACTCCAGATGTTCCACAAAAGACTACAACGGCTCCGTCAAGGACTCTTAAAGAACGCTCAACTTCAATAGTAAAGTCAACGTGGCCAGGAGTATCGATGATATTAAT
>JALRKC010000172.1:0-251 GCA_023254955.1 Candidatus Nanopelagicales bacterium
ATCTTCTAGCTTATCGTTACAAAATTCTTCAACAAGACCTTTAACCATACCCTCGCCAACTTCCATAATATAATTTTGATCAATAAAAGATGCTTCGATATCTATTTGAGTAAATTCTGGTTGGCGATCAGCTCTAAGGTCTTCATCTCTAAAACATCTAGCAATTTGATAGTACTTATCTAATCCACCCATCATTAATAGTTGTTTAAAAAGCTGAGGAGATTGGGGTAATGCAAAGAAATTTCCTGGTT
>JALRKC010000172.1:261-533 GCA_023254955.1 Candidatus Nanopelagicales bacterium
TCCCTAGCTCCTTCAGGAGTAGCTCTTGTAAGAATAGGAGTTTCTATTTCGTTAAAATCATTGTCATCTAAATAATTACGTATCATTGATGTTATTTTGGATCTGGTAACAATCCTATGATTCATCTCTGGCCTTCTTAAATCTAAGACTCTATTTTTTAAGCGAACATCTTCATTGACATCTTGATAATCATCTAATGGAAATACAGGAGTTTCAGCTTTGCTCAGAATTTTAATATCTTTGCTCTCAAGCTCTACTTCACCAGTTGTCAT
>JALRKC010000173.1:0-259 GCA_023254955.1 Candidatus Nanopelagicales bacterium
ATCTTCAGGTGTTACAGCTTCTACTTTCATCATAGGCTCTAAAAGTTTTGGGCTAGCTTTACCAACTGCCTCTCTAAAAGCAGCTCTTGAGGCGATTTCAAACGCTAAAACTGATGAGTCAACATCATGATATGCGCCATCATAAACCTCAGCTTCAAAATCGATAACATTATATCCGGCAATTACACCGTTAAGAGATGCGCTTTTAATACCTTTTTCAACACCTGGGATATACTCTTTGGGAATATTCCCACCAACA
>JALRKC010000173.1:269-530 GCA_023254955.1 Candidatus Nanopelagicales bacterium
CTTTCAAGCGGTTTGAATTTCATTTTTACTCTAGCGAATTGTCCAGCACCACCAGATTGTTTTTTATGTGTATAATCTACTTCAACTGCTTTAGTGATGGTTTCTCTATAGGCAACCTGTGGAGCACCAACGTCTGCTTCAACTTTAAACTCTCTTTTCATGCGATCTACGATAATTTCTAAGTGAAGTTCACCCATACCTTTAATGATTGTCTGACCAGACTCTTCGTCTGAAGCAACTCTAAAACTAGGATCTTCTTGG
>JALRKC010000174.1:0-239 GCA_023254955.1 Candidatus Nanopelagicales bacterium
GTCATTACTTGACTTTTCTTTTCAGGACCAGCCATAACTCTATCAATTGAGTTCTCGATATCAGCAATACCTATAGTTTTTTTATTTTTTCTTGCAGCTAGTAGTGCTGCTTCGTTTAATAAATTAGCAAGATCAGCACCGGTAAATCCTGGTGTTTGTTTAGCCAACGTTTCAAAGTTAACATTTTTTGCTAATGGTTTATCTTTAGCGTGAACTTTTAGAATTTGAGTTCTTCCTGC
>JALRKC010000174.1:249-529 GCA_023254955.1 Candidatus Nanopelagicales bacterium
GGCCTATTTGTTGCTGCCATAAGTATTACACCTTGGTTAGCTTCAAAACCATCCATTTCAACAAGTAATTGATTTAGGGTTTGTTCTCTCTCGTCGTGTCCACCACCAAGACCAGCTCCCCTCATTCTTCCAACTGCATCAATTTCATCAATAAATATGATTGCTGGAGATGATTCTTTGGCTTTTTTAAATAAATCTCTTACCCTGCTAGCTCCAACCCCTACAAACATCTCAACAAAATCAGATCCTGAAATGCTAAAAAATGGAACACCAGCTTCCC
>JALRKC010000175.1 GCA_023254955.1 Candidatus Nanopelagicales bacterium
ATCTCGGCATAACAATAAAGTCTCTATAAAGTTTAGATTATAAATAAAAATTAGTGAGATGAATTTTTAAATGATTAGGATATTTTTATGGACAAAAAAATCCTCAACTTATTAAATAAGTGGAAAGAAAGCAATTTAATAACAGACTCTACCTATCAAGAAATTGTAGAATTCGAGAGTAATTCAAGCCCAACACAAAAATCAAAAGTCGCAAAAGCAATAACCTTAATTGGAAGTCTTTTTTTACTGTCGGGATTACTAGGAACTCTTCCTTTAATTTGGGATAATTTAACATACTGGGCGCAACTCCTTCTTCTAGTCGTAACTACAGTTTTTTTAATATATGCGGCAAATTACAGTGAAAAATTTGAAGATAAAAATATTTTTATTTTTAAATCATCTGAAAGGGTTTCTTCTGTACTGTTTTTAATTTCAACAATTTCTTTTGGTTCAGTAATAGTATTTTCTTTAAACATAATCAATAACACCACAGGATTCTCATTGTCAGAAGATATTCAGATA
>JALRKC010000176.1 GCA_023254955.1 Candidatus Nanopelagicales bacterium
CAGTGCAAATTCACCCAGCTTATGACCTACCATTTCCTCAGTAACGAATACTGGGACATGCTGGCGGCCGTTGTGTACTGCAATAGTCAATCCAACAAAGTTTGGAAAGATTGTTGAGCGACGAGACCAAGTCTTAATAGGCTTGCGGTCACCGCCCTCAATTGCAGCTTCTACCTTTTTCAACAAGTGAAGGTCGATAAATGGACCTTTCTTCAATGAACGTGGCACAGCTGTATCCTCTTACTTACGACGATCACGTACGATAAGCTTATCAGTACGCTTGTTCTTACGAGTTTTGTAGCCCTTAGTCGGTACGCCCCATGGAGTCACAGGATGACGACCACCAGAAGTACGACCTTCACCACCGCCGTGTGGGTGATCTACAGGGTTCATTACCACACCGCGAACGGTAGGACGAACACCGCGCCAGCGCGTAGCACCAGCTTTACCCAATACACGAAGGCTATGCTCGCCGTTGCCAACTTCACCAAGAGTCGCACGACATTCAGACAATACTTTGCG
>JALRKC010000177.1:0-265 GCA_023254955.1 Candidatus Nanopelagicales bacterium
CCATTCGGTATTCCACTCATTAGAGTGATTGTATATAGAGCCAAACCCAAGGGGTATTACTTGATGTGTCCACTCAATTTGCCTGGCTGGATAATTAAACCTATAATCTTCCAATAACCATGTCATTGGATTATCATTTGGTGTATTTGGTAAAAAAATTAAATGACAATCTTCTATAACTTCCCATGCGTTGATGGGTTCTTTAGCAAACACACCCATCCCCTTACCTTCACTTGGGCGGACTTCAACTTTTGATGGATGTACT
>JALRKC010000177.1:275-513 GCA_023254955.1 Candidatus Nanopelagicales bacterium
GTTTTCTATAAGTTGATACATCACCAACACGATTTCGGCTGGTGATTTATACGACCATAGTTTTTTAATGTACTCTTCTTTAGTTTCCATTTGAGCGAAAGACCGGGTTCGAACCGGCGACCCTAACCTTGGCAAGGTTATGCTCTACCAACTGAGCTACTTTCGCTTATAGAGCGGAGAGGTGGTTCTGCCCCACCATCTTCGTACTGGAAGTACAACGAGTTTCTCTAAACTCCTC
>JALRKC010000017.1 GCA_023254955.1 Candidatus Nanopelagicales bacterium
TGAAGGGCATATTGTGCAACTTCTTTAAATACTGGCCCAGCTAAGCGGCCACCCCAACGGCCATTTTTTGGATGATGAATAGAGATCGCCACTACGATTTCAGGATCTTCAGCTGGAGCCATTCCGATAAAAGAAGCAATTACGTTATCGGAATAACATTTACATTCTGGGTCAACTACTTGGGCAGTTCCAGTTTTTCCTCCGACCCGATAGCCAGCAATTGAAGCCATTGGTGCGGTACCTTCATCAGAAACAACTGTCTCCATCATTTCGCGAACGATTTTGGCGCTATTTGGAGTGATCACCTCGATTGGCTCTTTCGCCTCTAGCGCCTTAAAGCTTCCATCGTTTTGAATGAATCCCTCTATTAAAGTAGGTGGAATTCTTTTTCCGTCATTTGCCACAGTGGCATACATGCTGGCGATTTGCACTGCGTTAACGGAATAGCCCTGTCCAAAGCTAAATGTTGGAAAACTCGTATTGGACCAAGTCTCCAAATCAGGGAGTTTTCCATTGCTCTCCCCTGGAAAATTGAGCCCAGTAGGTTGGCCTACGCCAAAGCGTTTGAGATATTCGTAAAATTTCTTTTCACCCAACATCTCAGATGCCAAAATAGTTCCGATGTTGCTTGATTTTGCAAACACTCCGGTGAGAGTTAACTGCAAAGTTGGATGAGGGGTGTGATCTCTAAATGTTTTTGATGGACGCTTCAATTCTGGTGGAATAATAAATTGAGTATTAGGTCCAGCAACATTTTCATTGATTACCGCTGCTACCGTCATTAGTTTTGCAGTTGATCCTGGCTCATAAGAATCAACTAGGGCTCGATTAACCCAGGTAGTTGGGTCGGATTCACTCGGGAAATTCGCATCAAAAGTTGGGTAATTAACTAAGGCTAGAATTTTTCCAGTTTTTACTTCCATAGCAACTAAGGTTCCACTTTTAGCCGCAGCAGCATCAACTTGACCAGCAAGTGACTGCTCTGCCACGTATTGCAAATCGCGATCGATAGTCAACCGCAGACCCACACCCGGGACTGGATCGACTTGAGAATGCAGACCTTGCGGCAGTTGTCTGCCACCAGCGCTTGCTTCAAATTTCATACTGCCATTTTCACCAGAAAGCATTTCTTCGAAGGCATACTCAATGCCACTCATGCCATGACCTTCGGCACCCACAAATCCAATTAAGCTCGCCGCCAAAGTATTTGCTGGATAAATTCGATCTGTAGTTTTTTCAGAATAAATGCCAGGTAGGCGTAGACTTCTAATTTCATTCCACTGGGCAGGCGTGATCTTTTTGGCAAGATAAACAAATCTTTTTTCACCAATTAAGTTTGTAGTTAATTCTTCCCAATCAAGACTTAAAATTTCTGCAATTTGCTTAGCGGTTTCTTCAGCATCTACCACTTTAGTTTGATCTGCAGTTAAGTTTCTAGCTTCTACAGATATTGCCAGTGGTGCACCGTTACGATCTGTGATTTCTCCTCTATTGGCAGTTAAAACTGCGGTGCGAGTGCGGTTATCGGTAGCAGCCAAACTTAATGTTGGGGCTTGATAGGCCTGCACTTCTACCAACTTTGCACCATAAGCGGCAAAAATTAACGCGCTCAGGGCGGCGATGATATGTAGTCGTTGCGAGGTTTTTCTTAACTTCACTTTCTTTTCAAAAAAGTTCATTTAATTGTTGTTCCCTACCCGAGAAAGATCAGCTTCTCGATATTTATCGTCTAATCCCGGGGCGATAATTCGGCCATCGCGAAGATCGATAAATCCAGCTCCTGGTCCTGGGACCATACCCATCTGTATTGCCCGTTCCTTTAAGAGTTCTGGCGACTCAAGGCGCGCTACCTCTTGAGAAAGGCTCTCGCTTAAATCCGCAGCGGTGATTAGCTCGGCTCTTAATTGACTAATTAAAAATTGTCCGTGGCTTAGTGAGGTATTAATGATTAAGCCGCCAATTAGGCCTAAGAATAAAATTCCCGAAATAAATAATCCAAATCCAAAATTTGATACCGCAATATCTTGTTTTTTCGTTCTTGTTGAAATCTTTGGTCGTTGAATACTAATTGCACTCATGCGGCAACATCCAATTTCTCAATACCTCGCAATTTTGCTGACTTACTGCGTGAATTAAATTCAATTTCCTGAAAACTTGGTTTTATTGGCTTCGTATTTAGCAACCTAAAGTTCTGCGAAAGTGACTCAACAACCGGAAGCTTTCTCGGTAACTCGCTTTTTGCGATTTGAGATTTAAATAACTCTTTGACAATGCGATCTTCTAGAGAGTGGTAACTCAATACCGCGATGCGCCCACCTGGCTTCAAGAGAGTAAGTGCATCGGCCAGCGCTTTTTTTAGTACCTCTAATTCTTGATTTACCGCAATCCTTAAAGCTTGAAAGGTTCGTTTTGCTGGATTGCCGCCGCTACGACGAGCAGGAGCTGGAATAGATTTTTCTATTAAGGCAACAAGTTGCGCAGTAGTTTCAATTGGTGCAAGTTCGCGCTTTTTAACAATATTTTTGGCAATTTTTTTTGCAAATTTTTCTTCACCAAATTCAAACAACACTTTAGAAATTTCTGCTTCGCTCCACTCATTTATTAACTCTTTAGCGCTAAAGGTTTGTGTTTGATCCATACGCATATCCAATTTATTTTCATCAAGATATGAAAATCCTCTGGATTTTTCATCAATTTGGATTGAAGAAACCCCCAGATCAAAAAGAAAGGCATTCACTGAATTAATCGCCACGTTATTTAATTCTTGGCTAAGTCTTTCAAAATTTGAATGGATAAAAATAATTCGATTGTTAAAATCTTTTAATCTTGTCTGGGCGCGTGAAAGTGCAATTTGATCTTGGTCAAAACCAACTACTTTTAGTTTTTCTAGATGCTTTAAAAAATACTCACTGTGTCCGCCAAGGCCAAGAGTGCAATCAACAAAAAGCGCATCGTTAGCCATCAATGCCGGCTGTAATAATTGAAAAACTTCTTCAACCATTACCGGCTGATGCTGCTCGCTAAGTGCTTTTGACACTTGCTCTCCTCTTGGTCGGGGTTTAAGTTCCTCGGTCCCTTCCCGTGGCTAGTCCGGCTCTGGGGAAGGAGAGTCGGCATTAGTAACGGAAAGAGGCCGAAGATTTAAACCTTTAGAAAATTCCTGGGGCTACCTCTTCTTGGGTGTGGGCAAACTTGGGCTCTGCTTCGCTTAGGTAATCTCGCCAAGCTTTTGGATCCCAAACTTCAATCGTGGTATCTGCGCCGATCACAACTAAGTCGCGATCTAATTGCGCGTAATCGCGCAACGTCGCTGGGATGGTGATTCGGCCTTGCTTGTCAGGTTGCTCGTCAAAGGCACTGGAAAAAAAGACTCTTAAATAACTTCTAACCTTGGCATCATTTCTGGATGCTTCGCGTAGTCGCTCGGCATATATTGCGAATTCATTGGCTGGCCAAATAATCAGAGAGCGATCTTGACCCTTAGTTATTACAACCCCCGGAGCCAACGGGTCGCGAAATTTTGCAGGTAAAACCAAGCGTCCTTTGTCATCAAGACGTGGTTCGTGTGTACCCAAAAACACTTAGGTCCCCTTGGCAATCCCCCAAAAAGCTTTGTTTTAAGCCTTTTGCCTCGATGAGCCAGATCGATTTCCCCACTTTACTCCATAATCCTCCAAATGCAACCATTTTTTAACACAATTTTCCCAAAGTCCTCCCCCGGAAGGGCCAAACAATTTGCTTTAGTTGGAGCTGAAATTAATAGTTTTGAACTGAATTAATATTAAAAAGGTCTAGAAGTCGCCGTCGCGTCTTTGTTGCCAGCGTTGTTCCATTCGACGCATAAAGTCGCCGCCACCTGGGCTTTTGCGTGGCTTTGGAGTAACTGCTGCTACCGGGGCTTGCAGCCCACGAATCAATAGAAATAAGCCAAGTACCAAAAAGACAAATCCGCCAATACCTAAAAGCACCATTTTTGTGGCTACTGATCCAACTACTAGGCCAATGGCAACCACAATGCTCAAAGTCCCGGTCAATAAATGACGCTTTTCTCCAGGGGCAATGGCAATTCGCGAGGGCTTTTTTAAGGAAGTCGCAAAGCGAGGATCTTCGGCATAAAGCGCCTGTTCCATCTGCTGTAGAAGCTTTTGCTCTCGGTCAGATAGTGCCATCTCGCCCTCCTTTTCTTTATACCTATAAGAATAGGCCCAGACTCTCAAAATGCAAGTAGAGGCTAGAGCTATTCCTCTATTAAACGAGCCGGAAGCACAGCATCATGACCGAAGCGACCGCTAGCTCTATCGGTCGCGGCCTCAATCTGCTGCCATTGATTTTCAGCTCCATCAAAAGTTAATTGCTGGCTGCCGGATGCTTCCAGCTTTAAGTTTTCTACCCTTACTCCCACTAACCGGATTTTTACTCCTGATAGTTTCAAGGCGCCAAATAGCTCACTAGCTGTTTTGTAGATTTCTCGCTTGCTATTGGTCGGATGTAAAAGAGTTTTTGAACGCGTAATAGTAGAGAAATTAGCAAATCTCACCTTTAGTACTACCGTTTTGCCAACTAAACCTGCTGCTCGAACCCGTGCACCAACTCTCTCGCTTAATCTTAAAATTTCTCGCAAGATATCTTCAGCTTCATCTAAATCTTGACTAAAAGTTTCTTCGTTTCCAATGCTCTTTTCAGCTTCCCAAGGTTCAACTCTTCTCTCGTCTCTTCCCCAAGATAATTCAGATAAATGCTCACCCAAGCTCTCGCCTAATGCAGCTTTCAGAGTGCTTACTGGAGTTTGAGAAACTTGCCCCACTGTTTTTAAACCTAATCTATTTAATTCAGCTTCCGTCTTACCCCCAACGCCCCAAAGCGCTCCCACCGGCAATGGATGTAAAAAATTTAATATTTCTTCGGGGGCAACAACTAAAAGACCATTCGGCTTTGCCATAGTTGAAGCTAACTTGGCAATGAATTTGTTAGGAGCAATACCGACTGAGCAGGTAATTTTTAATTCAGCTTCTACTCTTTTGCGTATTTTTTGAGCAATTGTCGTTGAATTTTTGAATAGTTTTTTTGCTCCAGAAACATCTAAGAATGCTTCATCTAGCGCTAATGGCTCAACTAACGGAGTGAAGTCAAGAAATATTTCTCTAATTTTTTCAGAAACTTGGGCATATTTTTCATGATTTGGTTCGAGCACTACAGCCTGAGGGCAAAGCCTTGTTGCCTGCACCATGCTCATCGCCGCATGTACTCCAAATTCTCGGGCTTCATAAGTCGCAGAGGTAACTACTCCCCGCCCTGAGTTATGCCCGATGATTACTGGTTTACCTTTTAGCTCTGGGCGATCTATTATTTCGACTGAAGCATAAAAAGCATCCATATCCACATGCAAAATATTTGAGTTCTCATCATTTCCACTCAACTCAACTTGTGGCAACTTTCTAACTTGTCGATGAGTCATACGCTTATCTTTCCCCTAGTTTTTGCTTAAGCCACTAATTGCGGGCTATTAGCTAAAAGTGTTTTTATGGCAAAAATTCCCTGAGTTTTATATAGCTGATAAAGCGCCGGTAAATCCCAGCAGCCAGAAGCGATTAATGAAATTCCGCGTGGCCCGGTACGACGGATGTTTCCTCTAATTAAAAACAGCCAGGAATTAAAAACAGTTTGCGCAAATTGTCTTTGCATATCTTCAAAAAAAGTTGCATCAATTGGCCCAGTGGTGTCATCCATGGTTAAAAACACCACTCGCTTGCCGCTACGAATCGGAGGGGTTTGTGTAGAAACTTTAACCCCCGCCATCAAAACTTCAGTGTTTTGTCTAAGAGCTAATAAATCTTTTGAAAAAACCACTTGTAAATCTTTTAGTAAGTCTTTATAAAAATAAGTTATATGGCAACTTAAATCCATTCCTAATATTTCTACTTCATTTTTTACTACTTCATCTAAAGTTAAATCTGGCAATTTATGAGAAACGATTTCTTCTTTAAGCAAAATACCTAGCCCTAATTGTGCAGGATCATTGCCAGTTACATGCTCTAATCTAGACAATTGCAGCAATAAATCCCTTCGATTTAAATCTTTATTTGGTAAACGATAAATCGAATCAAAAGCTCCTGCCAAAATTAATCTTTCAGTAACCGGTCGAGAAATTCTTGAACGGTTCCAAAAATCAGCTAGTGAGGTAAAGGGTCGATAGTGTAAAATTCGCTCGACTTCATCTTCACTAATCCCTCTCACTTCTGAAAGAGCTATTCTTAAAGAATTTGCAGTTTCTGCACGATAAACTCGATCAGAAGTATTTATATCTAAAGGTAAAATTTTTACCTTAAAATTCTTTGCATCATTAACAAGTAAACGCTTTGGGTACATTCCTGGGTCATGGGTCAAAATTCCAGCAAAAAAAGCTGCCGGGTAATGCGCCTTCAACCATGTTGATTGATAAGTCGGTAATGCGAATGCTGCTGCATGAGCTTTGCAAAAACCAAACGAGGCAAAAGATTCTAAAATTTTCCATAGCTCTTCAACTACCGATAATGAATACCGCTTTAAAGCTCTTTTGAAAAACCACCCGCGAATTGCTAACTGTTCTTCAAAATCACCCAACTGACGACGCTTTTCATCAGCTTCTGCAAAAGTACAGCCGGTAGCAATACTTATTAATTTAATTACCTGCTCATGAAAAACTACCACTCCCCAAGTTTCTTCAAGAATTGGCTTTAAGTCTGGGTGTAAATACTTTGCTTCACTTAACCCATCTTTTGCTTTTAAAAAAGGTTCAATCATTCCTGATTTCATTGGCCCTGGTCTAAATAATGAAATATCGATAATTAAATCGTTAAAAAATCTTGGCGAAAACTTTCCTATCAATTCTCTTTGACCAGGTGATTCGATTTGAAAACAACCTAAGACTTTAGTTGATTGAATTAACTCAAAAGTCTTTTGATCAGTTAAATCTACTTTGTCAATTTCGATTTCTTTATTTTCTATTTTTTTAATCTCTGAAACTGCATGCGAAATAGCCGACTGCATTCTTACTCCTAAGACGTCTAGCTTCAAAAACCCCAAAGTCTCGACATCATCTTTATCAAACTCGCTCATGGGGTAACCACTAGCACTTTCTACAACTGGGGTGCGATTTAGTAACTCGGAATTTGAAAGTAAAACTCCACAAGGATGCATTGCTAAGTTTCTTGGCAGTCCATCTAGCTTTTCAACTAAATCTAAATAATTATCAAGTTTGCCTTGAGTAAATAATTTGTAAAAAGTTGATTTTTTCAGTTCAGGAAGTTCACTTAAGGCTTTTCTAACATCTTTCGCTTTAATTCGAGGTAAGGCTTTAGCAAATAAATCAATCTCGCCTGTTGGATAGCCCAGCGCTGCTCCCACATCTCGAATTGCATGTCTGACTCGATAGGTATCTCGCATTGACAAGCAAATTGCCCGGTTTTTACCAAAGCGATCAATAATTGCGTCATAAATTTCTAGCCGACGATGCGATTCAACGTCGATATCGATGTCAGGCAAACTGGTACGAAGTGGTGATAGAAATCGCTCCATTAGTAACCCATGAGCAATTGGATCTACCCCAGAAATTCCTAGAGCGAAATTAACTAGCGAACCAGCCCCTGAGCCACGAGCTGCTACACGAATTTTCATTTTCTTGGTGAGCTCAACTACTTCAGCTACTGTTAAAAAATAAGTTGCAAAACCTAAGCGAGAAATTACTGATAATTCTGCTTCTAATCTTTGCCGGTATTGCGACTTAGTTGCTAGACCCCAGCTAGCTAGACCTGCCTCACACTTAGCAACTAACTCTCGATGAGCCCCGTGAGATTTTCCATTTAAAACCACCTCAGTTTCTGGCAAGCTAATTGAGCCAAATCCCAGATCTTTTACTGGATCTAAAGCGCAACTTTCTGCAACTGTTTCAGTAAATTTAATTATTAAACTCGCGATATCGCTCTCACCTGCTGCGCTAGCAACTTCTTGGGCAAGGTTTGCCATTTCAAAAGGGCTTTTTAGATAACCTTGTGAGTTATTTCGCTCAACTCGATTAAAGTTTATTTTTTGCTTTATTCGAATCGCATCTAAGACATCGGCAACTTTGGCATCTGCTGGCGTCAAATACCGAACTGCGTTACTAAGCACCGCTTTGACCCGATTAGCTTTTGCTATTTTTAACATATTTGCAGCATTGCTAGTACTAAATGCATTTTTACTAGCTTGATGAGTAACTAACTCAATTACTATATTTTCTCTAGTTAATGAAAGCCAGTGTTGAAGTATTTCTTGTGCAGTATTAAATTGCTTTGCTTTAACTGCTTGTCCAAAATTAGAGTGTGGGCCCAGTAGAACTACTAAGTTATTTTCTAAGATCTCTTTATAAATATGTTCATTTGTTAAATTTGGTAAAGAAACTAACCGACAAAGTGAAGCAAACCCTAAGGAATTTTTTGCGAGCAACACTAATCTTGATTGATTAACTTTAAAATTAACTCCTAAAATTGGTTGAATTTGTGCTTTCTGGCAAGCAGTAACAAAAGCAATTGCCCCAGCTAAAGTGTCATGATCAGCAAGAGCTAAGTGAGTAAACCCTAATTTTTTAGCTTGCAAAACTAGCTCTTCTACCTTGGAAGTCCCGTATTGAAGAGAAAATCCTGAAACTGTATTTAAATGAGCAAACATCTAATCGATCACTCGCGAGAGATACCATTGGGAGTTATTTTCAAAATTAATTAAGTCAAAAACTCCACCAGTAGTTGAATTAACTCTTTTTGCAACTACTCGCCAAATTTCTTGTTCACCTAGATTGGCGATTGCTAAATCAGTCGCCGCCCACCAAGGGGTCATTTCAAACCACCTTGAAATTTGTTCAACTACTAGATAGCGATTTTGATTCCAAATAAATCGATCTGGGCGTCCATCTTTTAACCACACCGCAACTACTTCACTACGACGCAACCGCATCCCGACTCAAATCCTTTTTGAAAACATTCCGCGGGAAGACGGCTTGGGGGCCACCGACCTGGCTGAGCGCTTCCCCGCATCAGCTAGGTCGGTGATGAAAGTGCTGATGGCCTAAGTAGTTGGGGGTTCCACTAGGCCATCATTCGAACAAGTGTTCGACTAGTCATAGTTAACTACCTACCACTGACAAAAGTCAAGACTGGGGCGCTAAAGCGGCCAAAACTCCTTGCTTTGATCAATTACCACCGGTGGGTTGCCATCGACATGCAAGTTGGCGCTTTCTTTGGTCTGGTGGGTCAAAAACCACTTCGCTTCAAGTTCTCTCCAGCGGGGCATATTTTCTGCCACTTTTTCGCCATCGCGGCGCTTTACCCGGTCAAGACCTAAATTTAGATCTGCTTCAATCCAGACTAAGTAATCGAGTGAAGCTAATACCTCCTTATTGCCTGCCCCAACTCCTTCTAGAACTAAATAGTTGGGCTTTCCCAAGAACCTAGTCTCGCTATATTCATTTTTATGCCAATCAAAAACTGGATGAGAAATCTCTTCATCCTTATAAAAAGGCTCAATCAACCACTTAAGCAAATTTTTAGCAAGTGAAGATGTAAGGGCATCTTCCCAACCGTTATAAATTTGATCAAGATTCACCACTTGACAATTGGTTAAGTGATTACCTAACGAGTTTGCAAAGGTAGTTTTACCTGAGCCTGCCGGCCCATCAACTGCAATTACTAAACGTTTTTTGCCTTGAGTTAGCTCTTTGGTGAAGTCGCTGAATTTGCGCGCTCGCTCCATCGCTTCCAACCTACTAGTGCTACGGCCACAAAAACTGCATACAAAAATGCGGTAAAGATTAAGCCTTGATTTGCGTAGTGCACGGTGGCAACCACATTAACCAGCGTCCAAATTGGCCAAGCTTCAAATTTTTCTCTCACCATCAATACTTGAGCCACCACGCTGGCAACCAGAATAAATGAATCAGGCCAGGTTGCAGCGGCACCGATGCTTTCTAACCATGGCGCGAGTGCAAAAACTGCTACTAGCAGAATTATTAAAGTTCCCACCCTTTGTAAATTTTTTAATCCGCTAGGTTGAGCGCCTTCACTACCCCAGCCAAACCAACCCCAAATTGCCGCGGCGATAAAAACAAATTGCACTGCGGCGCTAGCGTAAAGGTCGTACTGCCAAAAGAGCACGGCATAAAGCAAGCTTCCTAAGGTCCACCAAGGCCAAGTGATCCGCTTTCCGGTGGTTCCCAGCCAAACTCCTATTAAGGCAGCGATAGTTGCTAATAACTCCAAGAGTGTTACTGGATAATCAAAAATAGTAAATAATTCAATCATTTTTCTCCCTTGCTCGGCATTACCCGACTGGTTCTACGGTCGAAGGCGCTTTGCCTTCCTCTCAGCCTGAATTTCTCAAGCTCCCGTGTTACCTCAAGTATAGATGCTCTTTTAATCACTTGCTACTTTGTGACTATGAGTGAAAACCTCTCGCTAGTTAAACCAGCAAGTGAGCTACCTAGGCGTCGCCGATCGGAGCGTGCCTTACTCAACGATGCGGCAATTCGCCAATCAACTATTGATCTAATTTCAGAAGAAGGCTGGGATGGCGTAACTTTTGCCAAAGTCGCAAAAAGAGCCAACCTTACTGTTGGTGCGGTTTATGTTAGAGCCGAAAATACCGCTGAACTTGGCACAGATCTTTGGATTAATACCCTTCAGCCATATTTAAACGATGCAATTAGTGCTTTATTAAGTTCAGTCTATAGCAAAAACCTAAAACGCATTGCTGAGCAAATTGAAGCTTGGGATAACCCCGAGCCAGAATTAATCTCTAGCATTGAAATTTTAATTGCAGCAATTTTTGATGAAGATTTAGCTGAAATTCCTAAGCGAGATATGAAAGAAATTTTAAGTAACTACTGCAGTGAAAAATATGGTTATGTCAAAACGCAAGCTGCAGCTAATTCATTAATTATCGGAGAAGCTTTGGGTAGAGCGCTTGGTGCAGCTAATAAAATTCCGCCAGATACTCCTCCTAGTGAAGTTGCTGAAAACTGCCTTGCCATGATCGAATCGACTCCAATTGAAGCAAACATTCCAAAAAATGTATTTCTTTCTGCAGCTAAAGCAGATACAGATCCAGACCCACACACCAGAGTTTTGCACCAAGCTACGTTAAAAGTTATTGGCAAAGTTGGTTACAAGCGAGCCACTATTGCCAGAATTTGTCGTACCGCACAGGTAAGTAGCGGTTCTTTATTCCCACGCTTTGAGACCAAAAGTGCCCTGATTGCTTCTGCAGTTAAAGCACTTATTCCAAGCGCTGAAGAAAGTTATACGCAATTAGAAGCATTTAGTGAAAAATACGGAAAAATTGAAGCTAATTATATTGCCTTTCTCTCGGTGTTTCAAAACTTAAGCGAAGAGCAGAGAAAGCTATTTTTAGAATTAACCAGAATTGAAATTCATGAGCCAGACTTAGCGGAAATTGATTTCGCAAAAACCAGTAAACGACACTTCACACTTGGCATGAGTTTGATAAGTATTTATTTTCCAGAGATTAGTAAGCTCGATTTTTACCCAGCAATTCATTGGGCTTACATAAATCACTGGAAGATCCATCACTCATGAGCCAATCAGAACACTCATCGGTAGTTAAATGTCGTGAAAAATTCACCCAACTAGGGGTAAAGGGCGAAATCATGAAAACTAATGAATCCGCCCGCACTGCTCAAGAAGCCGCCGATGCGCTGGGAGTAGCAGTTGGCCAAATAGTTAAATCTTTAGTTTTCAAAGCCAATGATCAAGCAGTGATGGTTATAGCTTCGGGTAGCAATCGCATCGACACCAATAAAGTCGCTCAAACATTGAATGTAGAAAGGGTCGACAAGGCTGATGCGGATTTAGTTAGAAATGCCACTGGATATGCCATTGGTGGCGTGCCACCATTTGGTCATGCCAGTGCGTTTCCAATTTTGATCGATCCAGATCTTGAGCAATATGAAACAGTCTGGGCAGCAGCTGGTCACCCCTACTATGTATTTCCCACTACTTTTAAAGAGTTGATTTTGCACTCTGGAGCCAAAATCATTGATGTTGCTTTGAGATAGCAATTTCCCTGCTATTAAGTTGTCTTGGTATGAGTGTGCGGGTATATCGAGGCAGACACCGTGAATTAGGTGGGCCAAGTCGTGGGTTGCGATTAGTCCCTTGGCTAAATGTCGCAGCACTGCTTATTTCCAGCGTTCTTTGGTTATTTATAACGGAAGATCGAAGAGATTCTTTGACTGTATTTATCATTTTGTTTCTTTTCTCCAGCGCGGTGTTTCACGCCTTAATTTGGCATGGATTTAGTTGGGCTATTACTTTTGGAATAATTGCTTACGGAATTAGTTTTTCTGCGCTAGCACTAAATGCTTCTACCGGGTTTTTATTTGGTTCAATTGATTACAGCTATCGCTTAGGTAACCAATTATTTTCTGTTCCCAGTGTTCTGCCGCTATTTTGGGTAGCAATTAGTTACTTTTCATTTACCTTAGCTAGACGAATTAGCTTTTCACTGCCCGCGGTGGTGGCGCTAGGGGCACTTTTTGCAAATTC
>JALRKC010000178.1 GCA_023254955.1 Candidatus Nanopelagicales bacterium
AGAGCGCTCCCTTGGTAAGGGCGAGGTACCGGGTCCGATTCCCGGAAGGGGCTCGAGACCTCCCGGCCAGTGATGGTCGGGGGTGGTGGGATCATGGTGATCCCACAAGCGGCGGGGTAGCTCAGTTGGTAGAGCAAGCGGCTCATAATCGCTGTGTCGCCGGTTCAAGTCCGGCCTCCGCTACTCGACCAGCATGACCATGCTTGGCAAGCACCCTTGCCGAGACCACACGAAAGGCAGAACACAGTGGCCAAGGCAACGGACGTTCGCCCCAAGATCACCATGGCGTGCGAAGAGTGCAAGAACCGCAACTACATCACCAAGAAGAACCGTCGGAACGATCCCGACCGCCTCGAGGTGAACAAGTTCTGCCCCACCTGCGGCAAGCACACCGCACACAAGGAAACCCGCTAGTCCACGGCCCTCGCGCCATGGCCCTGAATCCGGACTTCGTCGGGCGCTCCTACGCGCCCGAGGGCTCGTACGTCGTCGGGCGGGAGAAGGT
>JALRKC010000179.1 GCA_023254955.1 Candidatus Nanopelagicales bacterium
TGAGGTCATCGCCGAGCTCGGCGTCAAGGGCGAACGGGTAGGGGGTAGAACTGGAGTTTGGGTCGAGAGCGGAGAAGAGCTTGTAAAAGTTGCCGCAATCGGTATTCGCGTCTCGGAGAAAGTCACGATGCATGGCTTTGCCCTTAATTGCAATAACTCACTCGAGCCCTACGAGCACATAATTGCCTGTGGCATCCAGGATGCAAGAAGTAGCAACCTAAGCGAATTAGCATCTAGGGAGGTAACTCCTTTAGAAGCAGCTACCCTTGTAGAGCAGATAATGAAAGAGATCCCAAATGCCAGAGGCTAATCCCACGCGAAAACTGCTTCGCTTGGAGGTCCGTAATTCTCAGGTGCCTATTGAGCGCAAACCAGAGTGGATCCGAACCACGGCGAAAATGGGACCTGAGTACAAGCAGCTGCACTCGCTTGTAAAAGACCAGGGTCTCAACACGGTCTGCCAGGAGGCAGGTTGCCCGAACATTTTTGAGTGCTGGGAAGA
>JALRKC010000180.1 GCA_023254955.1 Candidatus Nanopelagicales bacterium
AAACATACTAAGCGATCTATTTTTCAAGTGAGGAATTATGTTAATTAGAGTCCTACTAGTTGTGTCAACAATTGTGTTTTCTGTTTGGCTACTAAAAAAACGAAACTCTGCACGAGCTAGAGCGTGGCAAAAATTGTTAATAATAACTTTTTTGATTGGCGTTATACTTCTTACGGTTTCACAAGATTTAGCAACACGCTTTGCATTATTTTTCGGTATCCCTCGCGCTACCGATGTAGTGCTCTATTTGACGGTGGTCATCTTTCTTTTTGTCGGAGCTAATTTTCTCTTGAGGCTTGAAGAAATACAAAAACGGTTGACCACTTTAAATCGTCAAATTGCATTAAATTCGGCCAAAGCGCAGTATCCAAACTGGGAAAAGTAGTTATTTGAGATCCAAGTAGAGTCTGATCCATGAAAGCTTTGGTTTTGGCTGGCGGTGCTGGCACTAGATTGCGTCCGATTACGCATACTTCCGCTAAACAACTAGTTCCCGTAGCA
>JALRKC010000018.1 GCA_023254955.1 Candidatus Nanopelagicales bacterium
GACCGATGACTTTGTCCATTAGTGAAAATCAGTAAATTCTCATCTTCTTCAAACAGCGCTTTGGTGCCGTGCTGAAGCTCAGCAACCGTTATTCCAATTGCATCCACATAGCAGGTTTCGCGAAATTTCAACGCAACTTCCAGAGCGATATTTTCAGTGAAGCCATTGCCGCAGGAAATCATTGTTTTTGCATTTTTTAATTTCTCTACTGCAGCCGTTAATTCAGTTTTTTCGATTACCTTCTGGGCTAATTTAGGTAAAGTTTTTAACTCTTCTAAGGCTTTATTGTTCTCACCCAATATCGCAGCGATAAGTGTAATTGCTAAGAGTGCCGTTGAATATGACTTAGTTGCTGGTACCGCAATCTCTTTTCCAGCCAAAGTTGAAATTGCTAAATCTGCCATCTGCTCCAATGTGGAGTTTGGATTGTTTGAGATCGCAAGAGTTGCAGCACCGTTTTGCTTTGCCCACCTAAGTGCTGCAATAGTTTCTCTCGTCTCACCTGATTGTGAGACGGCAATTGCCAAGGTATTTCTTAAATCTAATTTTGATTCAAAGTCAATGGCAATTTCTATACTTTGTGGTTGAGCTTGAATATTTGCCAATTCTGCAAAAACATATTGAGAAAAATTTGCGGCATTAGCGCTAGATCCCCTGGCTAATGTAATTACTCTTTCGCAATCAGTTGATTTCCAAAGTTCTCTTATTGGAATTGATTTTTCAAGAATGCTGTTAAAAGTTTCTTCCAAGGCATTTGGTTGTTCAAGTATTTCTTTTTTCATCTGACTAATCAAAGTCAACCTCTTCGCCTAAGTGCCAAACCCTGCTTGTTAAGCCACTCTCGGATAAAAGTGCTAGGTCGGCTCTAAGCCCCTTCTTAATTTCGCCTCGGTCGGTCAGTCCTAGAGCTTTTGCAGGCGTTGATGTCGCAGCTGCAATAGCCAGCTCTGCAGGGATGCCACAATCAATAACATTTTTAATTGATTGATCCAAACGAACTGCACTACCAGCTATAACTCCATCTTTACGCTTTGGTGGTTCATTTTTCTTTACTTCAATAACCTGATCACCAAGGTCGTAATCACCTTCAGGCATTCCTAAGGCTGTCATTGCGTCGCTAACCAAAATAGCTCTATCTGCCGCCGATTGAAAAATTAGTTTTAAAATTTCTGCGCTCAAGTGGTGCAAATCAGCAATCGTTCCTAGGTAAAGTTTCGAGTTAATTAATCCTTGCAAAGCAAGGCCGCCCTCTCGGTGATGAACTCCCGACTGAGCATTAAATATATGTGTAATCATTTGGGCACCGCTGGCAACAGCTGCTTCAGTTTGCTCACTTGTCGCCATTGAATGACCAAGGCTCACAAGCACTCCTTGTCCAACCAAATAGGAAATCGCTCCTTGAGAATTTGCTAATTCTGGGGCAAGCGTGAGTATCTTTACCTTTTTTTCAACTAATAGTTCCTTTATTTCAGCTAAATTAATTTCTCTAATTTGCTTCTCTTCATGAGTGCCGCGAGCAGCCTTTGAGATATAGGGCCCTTCCAGGTGAACCCCTAACATATCCGAGATTCCCTTATCGCTAGCGAGTTCGATTTGAGCTAATTGTCGTAACAAGTTTTTTTGACTAGCTGTAATAAGTGTTGGAAAAAACCCAGTAACACCAGTCTTGATTATCTCTTTTCTGAATGCTTGAAAACCTTCGCTATCGGTCTGCTGAAAATCTATTCCAAATCCACCATTTATCTGCAAATCGATTAGTCCGGGAGTTAATACTCCTTCACCATCAGCGATTCTGATGTCTGAACCACTCTCAATTTCATTTGTGACATCGACAATTCTTGGGCCTTCAATTTCAATTGTTGCTGGTGTGATTTGACCATTTACAAAAGCGCGAGCAGCTGAGATCTTCAAAAGTTAGCCTGATTTTTCATGAATATGTTTATCTTAATCGTTCTTTAGCGGTTGGAGGCTTAAGCTGTTTTTGATTTCAAATTTCTTCAATAATGAGATAGTCGACAAGGCAAACAAAATTGCCACAAAGCCCCAGGCAACTTGATAACTGGCGAATCGATCCACTAAGAACCCAAAAAATACTGGGCTAGAAGCAATCCCCACATAAAACCCAAACAGAACTACACCTGTCGCCTGACCGGTCGCAGATTTATCGACACCGTTTATCACCATTAACATGCCTACGCTGTTCCAACTCATAGCAGTAATGCCAAGTAACAAAGTTGCGGCCCAAATTATCCAGATATTAAAAATATTTCCATATGAAATCAACACAATGCCAAGGGCAGCAATAACTGCCATGGTAATTAATAATTCGCGACCAATTTGAACTTTGCCTGCGAGCCAACCCCAGAAAACTCGAGCAAAGAGGGCCACTATGCCAAAAGTTCCAAATAAGGCACCTGCGGCCGACAAAGAAAAGTTTAAACTCTCTACAAAATAGAGTGGCAAATATGCAGTCAAGCAAGAGATGGCAGCACCATTAAAAAACCCGTAAATTGCAATCAAATAAACCGGTTTTGGTAATTTCCTAGTTGCAGTTTTATGTTGTTCTTCGATTTTGCGCTCTGGAATAAAGATCAAACTCAGCAACAAGGCAGCCACCGGAATTAATACTGTGAGTGCTAATCCAATCCTCCAGCCAAAAATCACTACTAGCGGCGCTAAAGCGAAACCTGCTGCACTAGCTCCCAACTGAACTCCAGACTGCTTTATGCCGGTAATCGGCCCTCTAATTCGTGTTGGGATTTCATGGGCGATGACTTTATTTGTAATTGGGTTTCCAAATGCCAAAGTGATTCCAGCAAAAGCACTGAGGGCGAGAATAAATAAATAGTTGGTGGTTACAGAGATCAGCAGTAACGAAACTGCCACAATCATCATTGCGTAAATCGTTATTTTCCGAACGCCAATTTTGTCAACAAATCGCCCAGCTAATATCGAACCAAACCCTCCAATTACAAATGAGACGGTCGTGGCAAGCCCCAGCTCGGACCTTGAAAGTGAAAATTCTCTAATTAAATCCGGTCCTAAAACACCAAAGGCGTATCCTAAAAAAGTACTTGTTCCCATAATTAGCGTTATGCTGATGGTTATCCCACTAACAGAAATTT
This sequence comes from Candidatus Nanopelagicales bacterium, assembly GCA_023254955.1. The sequence continues at coordinate 3,126 of JALRKC010000018.1, forward strand.
TTTTCACAAAATTACCTTTTCAGATTTGCTGTTTCGAAGTCTAAATGCTTGAGATAAATTACTTTAATTTGGTCAGAAACATGTCTAAATGTTAAAGTTAAAGTTAATGAAGAAAATCCTAATTAGCCAATATGGCGATGCTGCGAATATTGCCTTAGTTGAATCAGATATCCCAACGCCTAGCTCTAGTGAAGTCTTAGTAAGGGTAGTGGCCGCTGGAGTCAATTTTATTGACACTTATCAACGAGCGGGAGTACCCAATTACCAACTTGCTTTGCCATTTACCCCAGGCTTAGAAGGAGCTGGCATCGTCGAATCAGTCGGTGATTTAGTTATAGATTTTAAAGTCGGCGATCGAGTTGCTTGGGCAATGTCGCTTGGAAGTTACGCTGAATATGTTTTGGTGCCTGCCGAAAAATTAGTAACTGTCCCTGACTCCATTGAATTAAAAACTGCTGCTGCAGCCATGTTACAGGGTTTGACTGCTCACTATTTAATTAGTGACTGTTTCAAAATTCTCTCTAAACAGTCTGCTTTAGTCCACGCTGGTGCCGGAGGCACCGGAAACCTTCTTTGTCAATTGCTTAGCGAAAAAGGCGTTAATGTAATAGCTACAACTTCTAGCGATGAAAAAGCCAAAATCATTTTAAATTCTGGAGTAAATAAAATAATTCGCTATGACAAAGAAAATATCTCTGAAAGAGTAAAAGATTTTACGAATGGTGAGGGTGTAGATGTTGTTTACGATGGAGTCGGGGCTGCAACATTTCAGGAAAGTTTAAAATCACTGAGGGTGCGCGGTACTTTAGTTTTATTTGGTGCAGCAAGCGGGCCAGTTCCAGCTTTTGACTTGCAAAACTTGAATTCCTTAGGCTCACTTTATGTAACTCGTCCAACCTTGGCACACTACACCAGAACTCGTGAAGAGTTGCTCGATCGAGCTAATGAGATCTTTGACGTGATTGAACATAAAGTCCTAGAGATAAAAATTCACAAAGAATATTCATTAAAGGATGCGGCACTCGCTCATCAAGACTTAGAAAGCAGAAAGACCTCTGGCAAATTGCTCTTGATTCCATGAATTAATATTTGAAGATGAACCTTCACCAAATTGCCAAAGATTTCTTTGAAGAAATCTGGAACCAAAAAAACGAATCAGCCATCGAGAAATTTATCGCCGAAAATGCTGCCGGCAATGACCCAAAATTTGGCGTGGGCCGCGAGAGCTTTCGTGCCCAGTGGAAGAAGTGGCTAATTGGGTTTCCAGACATTCACTTTGAAGTTAAAGAAATCATTGCGGAAGGTAACTCAGTAGTTTCTCGTTGGACTTTAAGCGGCACTAACACTGGTGAATTTCGTGATAAACCCGCCACTGGCAAGAAGGTTGAAGTGGACGGGGTAAGCATTGACCGAATTGAAAACGGTCAAGTTGCTTCTGGTTTTGACGCTTGGGATGAACTTGGCCTATTAAAACAACTCGGTTGGGTTAAATAAAAATCGATGAAAATCGGAATCGCCGGAGTTTGGCACGAGACTAACACTTTAGTCAGCATCAAAAGCACTAAAGAAAACTTTACCAATTTTGGCTGGTATAAAGAACAAGAGTTAATTGATGCTTTTCTGGGTACCAAGACGGTTATGGGCGGTTACCTAGATGTTTTAAATGAAAATAATCTCAAAATCGTTCCAACCTTTGGCGCTTATGCAACACCTTCAGGGACTATAACGCTCGATACTTTTGAAGAAATCTTAGAAAAACTTTTAGCAGGATTAGTAAAAAATCTTCCTTTCGATGGATTGTTACTAGAACTTCATGGCGCGCAGGTTGTAGAAAATATTGATGACCCCGAGGCTCTTATTGTTGCGAGAGTTCGCGAAGCCATAGGAAATATCAAGTTAGCTGTGGTAACTGACTTTCATGCAAATATGTCAGAGCAAAGGCTTAAATTTGTTGATCTTTGGACAGGGTATAGAACAAATCCACATATCGATACTTATCAAACTGGTAAGCGTTCAGCGCAATTATTACTTGAAATTCTTAAAAATGATAAAAGTTTTGATTTAGATTTTAAGTCGCTTCCTATTTTGTATTCACCAATACAGCAATCAACAAGCGATTTGCCTTTCAAATTATTTTTAAATAAAGCAAAAGAAGTTAAAGAAGAATTTGATCTGATTGATCTAATTGTGCATGGTGGTTACAGCTTTGCCGATGTAGCACACGCAGGCCTTTCCTTTACTGCTGTAAGTGAAGCAAAAGATGACCGAACAAGATTGGCTGCCCTTGAAAAAATGGCCAATTTTGCAGAAGAGCAAAAGTCAAATATCCAGCAAGAACTAATTGAAATTAATGAAGTCGTCAAAATTTTAGAGCAGGAAAGATCCTCAAGAATTGCGATAGCTGACATTGCTGACAACATCAATGGTGGATCTGCAGGTGACTCGACTAACGTCCTAGGAGAAATTTTAAAAACTGACAGAAAGATTTTGGCTACTATCTGTGATCCCCAAGCAATTGAAGCTTTAAATGGGAGTCAGGCGGGTGATGTAGTTACGCTAAAAGTTGGTGGTTGGTCAGGCCCATTAGTTGGGGCACCCCTACAAATCACAGGCACGCTAATTTATTTAGGTGAAGGTAACTACACCCATACCGGGCGAATGTATACCGGCCAAAGCTTCACAATGGGCCGAACGGCGGTAGTCGAAATCGAAAATGGCTCGATATTGCTGCAGACCCTCCCTCAGCAACCAAATGATTTGGAAATGTTTCGCTGTGTAGGAATAAATCCAGACGAATTTGATTGTTTATTGCTTAAGGGGGCTATTGCCCTTAGAGCTACCTGGGCTGAGCAAGTAGATATTTTTATTAATGCTTCTTCCTTAGGGACAACTGATTGTAATTTGAGTAGACTTCCTTTAGAAAAGTTAAAAAATAAAGTTTGGCCCTTAAAAAATTTGTGATATAGATCACTAAAAAAACTATTTCTTTTTACCCCGATAGTTTTTAAACTTTGCCGCTTGCTAATATTGGGTATAAAGATGATATTCGCAATATTTAATTTTAATGATGACATTAAGAGTATGTACGAAGACTACTCTTTAGAAAATATTTCAAAAGTTCATGAGAACTTAACAAAGAGTCAACCGATTCTTAATACCTTTATTAGAAAATATAAATTGTCAAGGGAGGTGTAAGTAAGTTGTCAGCGTTTGTAACTGTAGGTATCGTAACTGCAGTATCTGGGTATATGCGTAAAAAGTTAGAGGAATACGACAATTGGGATCTAGCTGGAGCTATCGATAAGAAGTAAGGCCTAAAACTAAACTTCATGAACCGGGTTGAATAACTTCAACCCGGTTTTTTTTGACCATTTCTGGTGTAAGTTAGAACTACTAGAGAAGGGCTAAAAGTGAACAGGGCAGATCTAGACGAATTAAGAAAATTTAGAGGAACTCCAGTTATTTCAATTCTGGCACCTACTCATAGACATGCGCCTGAAAATCAAGCAGACCCCATCTTAGTAAAGAATTTGATTAATGAAGCAAAAGCTAAATTATTGGAATTACAAGACAAGCGTGAGGCTGCTATCACTATTGAGAACATTGACAAAGTTATTAGCGAAATTGATTGGGAAAACCTTTTAGATGGAGTCGCAATTTACGCAAATGGCAAGGGTTATTGGGCCTATGACTTACCTTTCTCTCCGCAACCAGCAGCCATAGTTGAAGAAACATTTGCCGTTCGGGAATTAGTAAGAGCCTTGAATCGTTCCTACCGATATCGAGTTTTAGCATTAAGTGAGTCACCTACTCGGTTATTTTTAGGCGATAGAGATCGTTTGGTAGAGATTAGATCTGGCTTTCCATTGGTTCATGACGGGCCTGGTGGCAAAGAAGGGCTTCCAACCGATTACGGGCAACGCACTTCTGTGGTGCGTGATGAAAATCATCGCCAATTCTTTAGAAAAGTTGAAGAAGCACTAAAACAGGCAACTAAAAATGATCCAGCCCCGCTGTTTATTACCGGTGTCGACCGCTATATCTCTTTCTGGAATGAGGTAGCTCCGGAATTTAAACCAGCAGCTGTAATTAATGGCAGTTTTGACTACATGAAGTCAAGTGAGTTAGCCACGCATGTTTGGCCCGAAGTAGAAAGATATTTTGCTAATCAAAGAAGTTCAATGTTGGAGCGAATTGAAAAATCAATTGCTTCTCATCATTTTGCTGGAGGAGTCAGTGAAGTATTCGAGGCGGCTAACCAATCTCGAATTGAATTATTAATCGCTCCAGAGGATTCCATGATCCCAACTTGGCTAAATGAAGAAAAAACTCAAGTAAACCAGCCGGGTAACGGCGTTGAAATTCCCGATGTCGTTGATGAAACTGTGGAGCGAGTGCTCGATTCTGGGGGCAGCATCATGTTTCTACCAGCCGCTGATCTCGAAAAATACGGACAGATTGCCGCAATTCTTCGTTACTAAAAATTCCTAGTGGCGAACCTCCTATAACTCGATAAAGTAGAAGTTAAGGGGGTTTTCAAGATGCCGTTTTGGATGTGGCTGGCTGTTGCCGCTGCGCTACTAGTCGTTGAAATGCTCACCGTAGATCTGCTATTTGCTTCTTTAGCTCTTGCTGCAGTCGCTGCTGCGATCGCTGCTGGATTCGGCTTAGGAGGAATTAGTCAAGGTCTAGTTTTTGGAGTTTTTGCTGCCCTCTCGCTTTTTCTTTTGAGACCGATTGCGCTTCGGCATTTAAAAAAACGTCCGGCAAATTTTGCAACGAATGTTGAGGCGCTTGTCGGTGCTGAAGCTTTCACGACTAGTGAAGTAACAGAACGTGGTGGAAACGTTAAATTAAACGGTGAGATTTGGACTGCCCGTTCAACTTCTGGAGTAATAGAAAAAGATGCCAAAGTATTTGTTTGGGCAATTGAAGGTGCAACTGCTGTTATTAAACCCATAGGAGAAAAACCATGAATATTTCTTTTGCGTTCTTAGCGCTTTTAGTATTAATTTTTGTCGTTGTTTTATCTCGCTCGATAAGAATCATTCCGCAAGCTAGAGCCGGGATCGTCGAAAGACTTGGGCGCTATCACCGAACGCTTGGAGCTGGACTAACAGTTATTATTCCTTTTATCGATAGATTAATACCTTTAATTGATCTTCGTGAGCGCGTAGTTTCGTTTCCACCGCAACCAGTAATTACAGAGGATAACTTAGTTGTTTCTATAGATACAGTTATCTACTTTCAAGTTACTGATCCAAAAGCAGCAGTTTACGAAATTGAAAACTTTATACAAGGTATTGAACAGTTGACCGTAACCACTTTAAGAAACGTAGTAGGTGGCTTAGATCTAGAAGAAGTATTAACTTCAAGAGATTCTATTAACTCAGCTTTGCGAAGTGTCTTGGATGAAGCGACTGGCAAATGGGGTGTAAGGGTAAATCGCGTAGAACTTAAAGCAATCGATCCCCCAGCAAGCGTTCAAGAATCTATGGAAAAGCAAATGCGCGCCGAGCGCGAACGTCGTGCCGTAATTTTGACTGCTGAAGGCGAAAAGCAATCGCAAATTTTAACCGCTGAAGGTGCAAGACAAGCAGAAATTTTGCGAGCAGAAGGTGATGCGCAAGCTGCAATTCTTCGCGCTGATGGTGAAGCTCAAGCAATCGAAAAAGTGTTTCAAGCCATTCATCAAGCAGATGCAGATGACCGAGTTCTCGCCTACACCTACCTGCAACAGCTACCTGAGATTGCCAATGGAAATGCCAGCAAGGTTTGGGTGATTCCATCGGAGTTAAGTGGCGCAGCCAAATTTATCTCAGAAGCATTTAAAGGTAAATAGCTAAAGTAAGATTTTGCTTCGTGCATAAGTTTGATAAGAACGTTGAAAAGTTAGCTAGACAAATTCTTGATTATAGTTTGTGGCGATTAAGAAATGATCCTCCGCTTGATGGACCGATGTCGAAAGAACAATTATCCAAAATTGTTGGAAATACCATTACAGCTAAAGGGATTGGGGGCGACAAGGCGCTCAACTTATTTAAAGAAGTTCTAGCACCAGCCTGTATCTCAACAGATAATCCTAGGTACCTCTCTTTTATTCCATCGGCTCCAACAAATGCCTCAACTCTTTTTGACTTAGTAGTCGGCGCAAGTTCACTTTACGGAGGTTCATGGCTAGAAGGTGCAGGTGCTGTTTTTGCAGAAAACCAAGCGCTGCGTTGGCTGATGGACTTGGCGCAATTCCCTAAAAACAGTGGCGGTGTTTTCGTCCAGGGCGGAACAGTTGGAAATTTAAGTGCTTTAGTTGCCGCACGAAATAGAGCTAGAGAAATTAATCCGGCGACAAAAGAGTGGGTTTTAGCTTGCTCAAGTGAGTCTCATTCTTCAATTAAAGCTGCTGCAGATGTTATGGATGTTGATGTACTTAAAATTCCACTTGATGATCAATGCAAACTCACAGGTTTTAATGTAAGGAAAACTATTGATGAATTTCACGCCACAAATAAAGATAAAAAAGTTTTTGCAGTTGTGGCAACTGCCGGTACCACGAACTTAGGAATAATTGATGAGTTAGGTGAAATTGGTACTTATTGCAATCAAAGTAATATCTGGTTTCACGTTGATGGTGCCTATGGGCTTGCTGCGCTTTGTGCTCCAAGTGTTAGAAATCTATTTACAGGCATAGAGCTAGCAGATTCTTTTATTGTTGATCCACACAAATGGCTTTTTGCTCCCTTTGATGCATGCGCACTAATTTATCGGAATCCAAAGTTAGCAAAAAATACTCACCTTCAAAAAGCTGGTTATCTAGAAACTCTTGAAGGTAGCGAGGAATTTAATCCTTCTGATTATGCAATTCACCTCACTAGACGAGCTCGTGGGCTTCCTTTTTGGTTTTCTCTTGCGGCTCATGGCACAACTGCATACGCCCAAGCGATGGAAACCACTATAACTACTGCTAAACAAGCGGCGGAATTGATAGTTTCTCGAAACGACCTAACGCTTCTGTATCAGCCTTTGTTATCGATAGTTGGTTTCAAGAAAAACGGTTGGGTCCTTGCAGACTATAAGAAATGGAGTGAGAATTTACTTTCATCCCAAATTGGATTTGTGGTTCCTTCTTTTCACAATGGAGAGCCAATTCTAAGATTTTCTATAATAAATCCACTAACTACACTTGATGATATAGAAGAAATTCTTGCAACAATAAGTTAGCCCCCGCATATACGAATGCAGGGGCTTAATTATTTTTTCTAGAACTGAATGCCGCGAGTTAGCGCACCATCAACTACTAAATTAGTACCTGAAATACGTGAGGCCAATGGACTAGCCAGCATCACGACAGCAAACGCTTGCTCTTCAGGAGTTCCCATTCTTCCAGTGGGGTTTAATCCCATCGCAAATTTGAACAAATCAGGATTTCCTTGTTCAATACTTTGCCAAACTCCCCCATCAAAATAAGTATTTCCAGGTGAAACGGTATTTGCTCTAATTCCTTTTTCAGCTAAAGAAAATGCTAAGTGCGCGGTATACGCGATGATTGCAGATTTAGCTGTGCCGTATGGGCCACCGGCAAAGTCTGCCTCACGACCAGAAACACTCGAGATATTAATGATCGATGGGTTTTTGCTTTTTTCTAAATAAGGAAGTGACTTGCGACAAGTACGTACCGTGTGCAAGACATCAACATTCATCGAGGCTTCCCAATTTTCCTCATTGTCAGGAGTTATAGCTAAGGCGCTAACATTGCAAACTACGATGTCCAATCCACCAAATTCTTTTGCACTGTCATCAACCCACTTTTCAAGTTGACTTTTGTTACCCACATCAATTGCAGTACCAACGACATTGCCGCCATTTGCCTTTATTGCTTCTTCAGCTGCTTTAACTCCCTCAGCCCCGCGGGCGCAGAAAGCAACATTTACACCCTCAGCCGCTAACCCTTCAACAATCGCTCGGCCAATACCTTTACTGCCGCCAGTGACGATTGCATTCATTCCTTTTAGTTTGAGATCCATAATCTTCCTTTCCTAG
>JALRKC010000019.1 GCA_023254955.1 Candidatus Nanopelagicales bacterium
CGATTAATCCAATGCCCGCAGTTCCTGCCAGAATTAAAGCCGCATCACTAACTGCACAAATAACTATTGCCGTGCTTACATAATTTCTTTGTAATCCTAGGCGGAGAATATAAGAATTTTGAGCCCCGATAGCCACAATTAATGACAAACTAGTGAGCATTCCAGTCAGGAATATTTGCAATTTACCTCAATCAAGTAGAGGGCAATCATATAACAAGTGCTTGCTAATTGATTAGATCACATCACGTAGACTTTTTTAAGTCTCCATATAAATTTTTCAAATTCTATTTATGTTAGTTGATAGAAAATTAATTGCATCATTTACCTCAAAGGCATGCCAAGACTTGGATTCTAATCTCGGTAAATTCATACGATCCTTGGTGTGCCCGATGCTGGAAACTAGTCTATAAAGTGATTCAGATCAATTCGACACAAATTAAGTATTTACGAGGCAAGATTTCTCTTAGTGAATCGAGTTATCCCAATTACTTTGAATATCAAACCAGAAAAAATCAGTATTAAACTGCCTTGAAGAAAATCGGTATCAAATAATGACCCGCTTGCGTTGTACCACTTCCATGGTGAAACGACTCGAAATTTTTCAAGCCATTCAATTGCTTGACCCAAGCCATCAATTAAATAACTTAAGAATGCAAAGCTAGCCGCAGAGGCAATACCTATCGCTCTACTACCGGTTGCTGCTGAAATTCCTTGCGAGAGCAGGCCAAAAAATAAAACTAAAGCACTTAACGCAATAGTGATCGAGATTAAATTTATTGCTGGAATTTCAATTTGAAAGAACGGACCGTAAAGCAGCGTGGGTAGTAATGCTAAAAACGAAAGCCAAATCAAAGTAAGCGAGAGCGTTATCGACTTAAGAAAATAAAGACGAATTCGACTAATTGGCTGAGCTAGCAATAAATCTAGAGTGCCTGCCTCTTCTTCACCAGCAAGTGAGTAAGCGCCCCGTCCTATTGCATAAACCAATAAAACTGCGGGCAGAAAAAAAAGATAAGTTTCTGTAAGTAGGTAGCCCATAGGAGTTGAAAGCTGAGCATTTCCAAATAGCGGTTGTAGCGCCTCCGGAAGTTGATCGAATATTTGATCTAACTCTTCGGATCCCTTAATGCTAGGGAAAAATGCATTTGTAAGGCTTACTATCGAAAAGATTGCAATTGACCAGCCCAAAATAGAGCGAAATTGTATTTGAAATTCCGACCTGATAAATGAAAATGCCTTACTCATGATTAGCCCTTTGTTCAGGGTAGAAAGTTTTGAGCAATTCCTCTAAGTCGCCACCCTTTTGGTCAATTTTTAGCACTTCTACCCTTGAGAGCGCTTTAATTAGAGGATCAATAGAACCTTTAACCGTTACTTCTAAATGCGTTGCAGTTTTTATAATTTCAAAGTTTGAATTGTTAAACAAAGAGGCTCTTACTAAAGCTTCATTGTTCATATCTTTCAGCGTTATAAAATATTTTGGCTTCAACTCTCTTTTTAGATCTTTAATTGATTTATAGTTAATAAGTGACCCTTCCCGCAAAATTGCAATTTGGTCAGTTAAATTTTCAAGTTCACTCAAGACATGACTTGAGAGCACAACACACGCCCCCTCTTCAACTTTATTTTTAATTAAATCCTCAAAGACATTCTGTATTAAGGGATCTAACCCAGAAGATGGTTCGTCTAGCAGTAGAATGGGGGTTTTTGGTGCCAGGGCAAGCACCAAACCAACTTTTTGTCGATTACCTTTAGATAAAGTGCCGATTTTTTTTGAGAGATCAATTTGTAAATGACTTGCAATGCTGCTTACTTCGTTTTGACTAATGTCATCCCTACCTGAAGTAAAGCGCTTAATAATGTCATAGCCTGTTAATTTCTTAGGTAAATTAAGTTCTCCAGGTAAATAAGAGATGACACTTCTCGCATTTGGCGTTCGTGAGTCAACATTAAAAATCTTGATATTGCCTGAGGTTGGATGTACTAAATCTAAAATTGCACGTATCCAAGTTGTTTTTCCAGCTCCATTTGGCCCTAAAAGCCCTAATACCTCACCTCGCATTGCTTTGAGGTTTATTTCAGTTATTCCTCTCGCTTTCCCATAATTAACCGTTAGTGAGTGGGTTTCTAAAGCAGCTGCAGAGGTCATTTTCTTAGTCTAGTCATCAACCAGTTAATGAGGAGTAGCATTTTAGATATGACCTCAAAAAATCCAAATCGGATTCTCGGACTAGTAGTAGCTTTAATTGTTTTAGTTTCTGTTCTGGTGGTAATTGTTTCGACAAACAGACCAGCTCAGGATTTAGATGCCAATTCACCAGAGGGTGTCGTGCAAGCCTATTTAGTGGATATTGTTGATGGTAATTATGAATCTGCTATGACTTATATGGAGGCAGATTCTAAATGTGTTGCAAGTGATTTAGATCGTACTTATGTTCCAACAAATGTAAGAATTAATTTATTGGGCATCGAACTCGATGACTCTAGAGCTAGAGTTAAATTTCAAATAGAAACACCTAGCGGGGCTCCTCTAGACAGCTACTACACAGAAGAACAAGTAATTCGCTTAGTAGATGAAAACGGCACTTGGAAAATTACTGGAATTCCATGGCCATTGTATGACTGCGGAATACTAAATAAATGATTGCTTCTTTAGCGCTATTGACAATTTTGTTGACCGGAATTGTCATCTTGATTTCTAAACGTGCTACTAAAAGTACTTTTAGAGAAGAGAATACAAATAATCTAAAGCAGTTCTTTCAATATTCCGTACTTTTTGGACTAGTAATAGTTGTAGCGGTTGGTTTCGCAGGTTTGCTCGGGCGAATTTTTAATCGCAGTACATTTGTTTTAGCCGACGAAAGCGCCTTGGCGCGCTATAGCGCATTCGTGATTGTCGGGTTGCCGCTACTGCTGGGAATTGCTAATTGGCTCAGAAGACAACATCAACAAAACACTAAAGAAAAAGAATCTTTAGCTTGGAATTTTTATCTAACAGTCATTACTATTATCGCGCTCATCGCTTGGGCCTCGGCGCTAAATCAACTTTTGAGATGGATTTTTGCAGATGAATTTATTTCTAGTCAATCCTTCTCGGTATTTATAGTCTGGATATTAATTTGGGTAATACATCTTAGATTTGCTTGGAAAAATGCTGATCCACAAAAAATACAACTTTCTTTTTTAATAGGCTCTTTCATCGGAGCGGTGGTTGGAATTGTGGCAGTTTCTACAATTTTGAGTACCGCCTTAAGAGCTCTGATGATTACTCGAGAGACAAATTTAATAGAGTCCAATTTAAATAGTTTGATTTATGGCCTAATTTATTTATCCATTGCAGCAATAATTTGGATAACTTATTGGATTCGCTTTGCGATTACATCTGAAAAAACGGTTCTCTGGTTTACCTATCTAATAATTGTTGCGATTGGCGGATCACTTATTACTGCGGTAAGTACACTCTCCACATCGGTTTATCAGATTATTGTTTGGCTGATCGGCGAGCCAGTTGAGAAAACTTTTAGTAGTCATTTTCAAAATATGCCGACGTTAGCTTCGGTAGCGCTAACTACACTATTTGTTTGGTGGTACCACAAATCAGTCCTAAAAGAAATCAATGTAGGTAGAAGAAACGATGTGAATCGTACCTATGATTATCTAATTGCCGCAATAGGGCTAGTTGCTGCTACGGCTGGCTTTACAACTGTCCTGGTGTCATTAATGGAAAGCCTTGCGGTGGCTTCGCTCATTACTGGTGGCAGCGCTATTAATACATTGTTATTGGCGTTAACATTAATTGCAGTTGGAGCACCATTTTGGTTTATACATTGGAATCGCGTACAGAAACTAATAACTTATCAAGATCTTGATGAGCAAAAATCACCAGTTAGAAGAGTTTATTTATTTTTATTGTTTGGTGTTAGTGGAATCGCAGCAATAGTTTCTGCAATTTTAGTTGTTTACTTTGTCTTTGAAGACTCCTTTACTGGTGGGTTAAGTATTGAAACGTTAAGAAAATTACGCTTTCCCTTGGCAATATTAATTTCGACTGCTGTGATTTCGGGTTACCACTGGTTAGTATTTCGAACAGATCGAGAATTAGATTTAGCAGATGCCATAGAACCTGACAATATTTATGTAATTTCGCCTTCAGATAAAGATCTAGCTGATTGGCTTAAAAAAAATACTAGCGGTAAGTCAAAAGTATGGATTGATCTTGATTCAAAGGCTGAGCCGTTTGATAGAGCAGAATTACTTCAATTGATTAAATCGAGCCGTAGTAAAACTATTTTTGTACTAAACCATGATGGAAAGCCGCAGATTATTAATGTGGGTAACGAGTAGTTTTTGTATCCAAAGGAAATCGGCTAGACTAGTCAAACTTGTAGCCAAAAGAGGGTCCTGATGGAGCTTTTAAAAAAAATTACCTTCGGTGACGATAGTTCAAAAGCCTCTGATACCGCCTGGGGTTGGATTTGCGCTCAAAGTTGGCCAGAATGGTCGGTAGACATTGTTACAGTTCAAGATTTTAAGTTGCAAGAGCGAGAAACCTCAGAGGATGCTTACGAACTCCATGAATGGACACCGCCGGTGCCAAGAAATGCACCCGTAAGCACTGGTTTAGCAAAGACGAATTATTTGACTGCAAAAAATGATCCACGATTAATTTTGGGTGAATGTAGTGAGACTGATTTAATTGTAGTTGGCCCACGTGGCAAAGGTTTACTAAAAGCGATGCATATTGGAAGCACTGCTGAAGCTCTGTTGCGCTGTCCAAATGCTCCGTTGGTGATTGCACGTGACGAGAAACCTATTAAAACCATCTTGCTTTGTGTGGATGGTTCAGTTCATGCTGACTACGTTGTTAACTTATTGGCGGCTATGCCATGGATTAAAGATGTACAAGTTACTTTATTAGGCGTGGTTGAGATTGAAAACGACATTCGATCGAAGGTAAGCGCTGCAGCAAAAATCTTGCATAGCGCAGGAGCTAAAACAGTAGAGAAAATTGTTGAACCAGATCCACTATCAATCACAATTAGTCCAAAAATGACAATTTTGGACACTATAGATGAACTAGCACCAGATTTAGTTGCCCTAGGCACACGAGGAATGACTGGATTGCCAAGAGTTTTAGTTGGCTCGGTAGCTAGTGCTATAGCTCATTACGCAAGCAGTTCCGTTCTGCTAGCCCACGACTGGTCTGTTGAATAATTTGTTTGAGACCGGTGCTTAATTGGACCTAACGCCTTTCGAGGATTTACCAAAAAAATTAAATTTTCGCCCGGGTAAAAATTATTTTATTAGCAGAAATGAACTAATTAAGAGTTTTGGAGAATTACCAGATTTTCCAGATCATTTTTTATTAGAACGAGGCGAGAGTTTTGTTTATGACGGGCTGCAAATTACCCCGCTTTCTTGGTCTGTTGGCTACGGGCCTAAAACAAAAGCTTTTTTAGTAAAACCAGAAAATCATGAAGAACCGCTTCCTGGAATAATTTATCTACACAGCCATGATGATGTTAAGAGCTTTGGCGTCGAAAAAGTATTTGATGATGGTAATTCAGTCACCAATGAAGTTCAAAGGGTGCGAAAGCATCATTATGAAAATCAAACTCCAGTAAACGAACTTGCTAAAAGAGGTTTTGCTGTTTTAGTTTTTGATGCTTTTTTATGGGGGTCTAGAAAGTTCCCGCTTGAGGGTATGCCAATTCGGTTAAAAGAGATTCTTCAGCGCGAAGAATTCGAAGATTTGGCAGTAATGCATGAATCTATGGTGTTATCCAAGTATTTAAGTTTATTTGGATCTACTTTGGCAGGGCTTTTAAATTTTGAAGACCAAGTTGCGCTGCAGATAGCAAAGAGTTTGCCAGAAATTTCTAACAAGATTGGAGCAGTAGGGCTATCTGGAGGTGGATGCCGTGCACTTTATTTACACGCAACTAACCCCGATCTTTCAGCCGTAGTCAGCGTTGGTGCCATGGCGTCATATGAATCTATGCTGGAATCGCACGTGGCACCGCACTCTTGGATGTTTTTTCCATTTGATTTAGCTAGCAAAATGGATTGGCCACAAGTAGCAATGATTTCAAATACACCTTTGTTTGTGCAGTTTTGTTCAAAAGATCAATTATTTACGCCTGCAGGAATGCAAGAAGCCGATAATGCTCTAAAAGATAATTACTCAAAAAACGAAAAGATTTATAAAAGCGAGTTCTACCCAGTGCAACATTCCTTCACCACTCAAATGCAAAATGATGCATTTGAGTGGTTAGCAGAAGTGTTATTCAGGGATTAAAGTACCTGAAAAGATTTGCCAAGCTAAGGCTGACTTAGCAACCAAGCTCAAAATTATGTACGCGCGCTCACCGTACAAGTAATCGCTCCACTTTCCCTTTTGCTTATATTGCCAGTACTGCACCAGAGCAAATGAGTTAAAGAAAAGAAATAGTGAAACTACGATTCCATAGACAAAAGCTGGCGGGCTTACCGGAAACTCTGACCCCGGGGCAATTACTGCAATTAAAATAATTAACCAAGGGACCAAGCCAGCAAGCGAGCCAAATATAAACGGAAGAAAATCTTTTGTACCAGGATTTGTGTATTTCTCTTGTAGCCAACCGAACCAAATCATGCCGGCATTGACAAAGAAAATACCGATTAATGCGGCAAAGTCAGAAATACCTGTAATTTGTGCAATGAGCACGATCATTACTGAAGAGCTGATCGAATACTCAACCCATCGAAAGATATTTTGATTTTTTTCTAATCCCTTTTGATAGCGATTAAAAAATTGTGGACTAGCTACTACAAAGTGAAAGAAAGCAGAAAGTAGCAAGAACAATGCAACGCCTGCGCCAACTGGAACCTCAAAAAGTGTGATGGGATCTGCAAACTCAGATCCGGGAGGACCAGCTAAGTAAGTAGCTGTCACCGGCAAACTAAATGAATTAGCTAGGGCAAGGACCGCAGCAAATTGAACTAGATGAAATACTCCGGCGATTACATTGAATCTTCTTAGTTTATTCATAAATTTCCTTAATAGTGAATAATTAAATCTTAACGCTTAAGGATGGGTTTTACTAGACAGGCTAAAAATAAATTATTTGTGCTTTATCTAGGCTTTAAATAGACTTTTGGAGTGTTGGAATCTAGATTGACATTCTCTATTTTGAGCGTCGGCTTGACGCTTATTTACGCATTTGGCTCGGGGCTTTGGGTAAATACCGGTAGTGCTTTTTATAGATCATTAAATAGACCAAGTTGGCAACCACCAGAATTTGTATTTGGCTTAATTTGGCCTTATAACTTCTTAATCTTGATAATCATCAGCATAAGTGTTATCTCATTAGGTTCATCATTTCAAAAAAATACCTGGCTAGCTCTTTATGCACTTTCAGTAATTGCAGCACTAGCTTGGGCAAGAACTTTTTACGTAAGTGAGAATCTATATTTCGCTGCGTTTTTCTTGCTTATTACCGCGCTAGCTACTTTACCCATGACATATTTATCTTGGAGCTTAAATACTTGGGCGGGAATTGCAATATTGCCTTATCAAGTTTGGCTTTTAACTGCAACTAGTTTATCTTTTGGCTATGCAATTTTGAATTCCAATTAGTAGCCTATTGTACTCCTAAATTACCGAGTTTTAATTAAAACGTCTAAAGTCACATGTGACTTTATAGATATAAATAGCGCTTTATTTAAGGCCTAATTCGAACTAACCTTTTTTATATAGAGAGTATCAGGATCAAAAGTTCTGATATTAAATATGGAAAAGGGATAAAAAATGCAATTTCAAAAGGTTGTTTCGTATATTGCAATAGTTCTGGGTGCAGTATTTATGGTGGCAGGAACTGTGAGTTATGCCATGGTCAGTTCTACTTTGGCTGAGGAGCGAATTACAGTCTCCGGCGATGCCACAATGGCAGCTGGCAAATTAGTGAATGGACCTATTTCGGCCTATTCGCAAGCCGCGGTAATTCAAAAGCATGCGTTAGATAGCACAAATGGCTTAACATACGCTGAATTGGATCGTGAAGATCCGCTAAGAGCGGTGGCTATGAACGGTTCATTTTTAAGGGCATCGCTGTTTACTTCGGTAGTGTCCTTTGGATTGTCCGCCTTTGTGGTCGGTGTTGGATTGCTTTTCGTCCTTTTGGGCTCAAGCATGCTGGGGATGACAAAGAAACTTTCCTGAAACAACCCAGAAAAGAAAAGTGGAGTCTCGAAAGAGGCTCCACTTTTCTTTTATCTAGGCTAGGTTCACTGCAAAACTTATTGCAAGGGATCTTTAATTGAGACAGCAAAACCACACTCAGATGCCTAAAGGCTCGGATTTTTTTCGTATGGTCGTGGGTGTATTTGGAATTGGGACTTCTGGCCCTCTAATTGCTTTGAGTTCAATGCCTATTCCCGCATTAATTTTTTGGAGAAATTTGGGTGGTGCGATCGCAACTTTGCCTCTGGCATTAAGAAAAAAAGAATGGGCTAAAGAGCACAGAAGTGGCTTGGGTTGGTCTTTTGTAGCAGGAATTGCTTTGGGTTTACATTTCTTTGGTTTTTTTATTGCAATGCGATATACCTCGGTAGCGGCTGGAGTTGCTTTAACTGCCTTGCAACCTATTTTTGCCGCACTTTTTTTGAAATTACTTGGTAGTCACATACCAACAAAAGCTTGGGTAGGTATGACTGTTTCCTTTTTAGGAGTACTGCTTATCACTGGTGTTGACTTCTCAATTTCAATTCAAGCGTTCTTAGGTGATGTTGCAGCAATAATTGGAGCTGCACTTGCAGCTATCTATGTAATGTTTGGCGCTAAAGCTCGAGAAACCGTATCAACTGCTAGCTATACAACAGTTGCTTATTTCGCTAGTGCGTTGGTGGCATTGCCTGTTGTCTTAATTTTGGATGACGAGATGTTTAATTTTCAGATTTCTGAGTGGTTTATAGTGTTCGGATTAATAGTTGGTGCGCAATTATTGGGTCATTCGATGTTTAACAGTGTTTTAAAAAGAGTGTCACCAGCGGTGGTTTCGTTAATTGTATTTTTCGAAGTGCCCGTGGGGGCAATTTTAGCGTTTTGGTGGTTAGGGCAAACTCCGCCGTTAGGAGTTATCCCCGGTATTGTATTGATTTTACTAGGGTGCGCGATCGTAGTGCTCCGCACAGAAATCAGTGAGGAACTCAAATAGAAACAACTGTCCTTGGTCTAATTTCCTTTTTTGCTTCGGCATTAACTTTTTTTACAGGCTTTGGATTAGGAACAATACTTCTTCCAGCATTCGCAATATTTTTACCTATATCGCTTGCGATTGTTGCTACTGCAGTGGTTCATTTAACAAATAATTTTTTTAAACTTTTTATCACTTATAAAGATATTAACTATCGGATTTTTCTACTTTTTGGTATCCCTGCTGGGCTAGCATCTTTATTAGGTGCATATTTTTTAGTTATTTTAGAAGGTTTTGAGCAGACAATTGCTTGGCAAATCAAAGAATTTAATTTCGAGACTACTCTCATCAAGCTCATTATCGGTTTGTTAATAATATTTTTTGCACTTTTTGAATTAATTACGAGTTTTAAAAAAATAGCATTTGCAACAAAATTGATCCCAGTCGGTGGAGCTATCTCTGGTTTTTTTGGCGGGCTATCCGGTCATCAAGGAGCGCTCAGGTCAGCTTTTTTAATCAAATTGGAATTGAGCAAAGAGGTTTTCATTGCTACTGGTGTTGCTATTGCAGTATTGGTGGATGTTTTACGAATAGGCGTATACGGTTTTGCGTTATTCAATCTGCAGTCGATTAGTGATTCAGGCACTAGAGATTTGGTAATCGCTGCGATTATAGGAGGAATTTTAGGCGCAGTTATTGGCAAGCGTTTATTGAAAAGTGTCACTTTGAGAATTGTTCAGTTTGCGGTTTCTGGATTCCTGCTAATAACTGGGTTAGTCTTGATTTTTGGACTTCTCTAAAGATCTTAATATTTACGATATACTGGTCAAAATATGGCTAATTCTATAAATGAGATATTTTCTGACATTATTAATTCTAATAAAGCATATCAAAATAATTTTAGCTTTAATTCTCTCTCAGGGCTTGCCGTTAAAGAATTGGCGATAGTAACTTGCATTGATTCGAGAATCGATCCGCTAGCTGTTGTAGGTATGAAATCAGGTGACGTGAAGATTTTGAGAAATGCTGGAGCTCGAGTTACTGAAGATGTTCTTAGAACTTTGGTTTTAGCTAGTTATTTATTAAATGTTAAAAGAATTTTAGTTATGCCCCATACCGATTGTGCTATGGCTACTAGCGAAGAAGTTGAAATACATAAGCGTATTTTAGATAAGTATCAAGTAGATACCAGAAGTTTAGAATTTAGAACAGTTACTAACCAAAAAGAAGCGCTTAAAATGGATATAACAAGAATCAGATCTTTTCCATTTTTGGCAAAAAATGTAGCAGTTGCTGGTGCAATTTATAACGTTACGAACGGCGCCTTGGAATTAATAGATAGTTAGTGTGTAATGAAACAAACAAATAGAGATGTGTATTTTGAAAAAATGGCTCAGGCGGAATTCGATGTAGCTATTGTCGGTGGTGGCATAAATGGAGCTGTGTCTGCTGCGATTCTCTCAGCGCGTGGTGTAAAAGTTATTTTGGTTGAAAAAAATGACTTTGCAAGTTTTACTAGTCAGGAATCTTCAAATATGGTCTGGGGTGGGATTAAATACCTACAAACCTACGAAGTTCCTTTAGTTTGGGCATTGTGTGGATCTCGAAATGAATTAATGCGAACATTTCCAAATCGAATTAAAGCTACATCTTTTTTTGCCACGGTAGGCCCTACCGCACCTTTCGGTAAGGCGCTCGGCTTTTTTGGTGCGAGTTTATATTGGATTCTAGGCAGATTTAAGACTAAAGCGCCAGAGGTTTATTCAAAAGAAGGAGCTAAAGAGCACGAACCTTTAAT
>JALRKC010000001.1 GCA_023254955.1 Candidatus Nanopelagicales bacterium
GCGAATACGGATACACCACCAAAGTTTTCAGATACGCGATAAATCATTTCTTGAATAAGCACTGTCTTACCTACACCAGCACCACCGAAGAGACCAATCTTTCCACCTTTTACATAAGGAGTTAGAAGGTCAATAACTTTGATACCAGTTACGAACATTTCAGTGCGTGGTTCAAGTTCATCAAACTTAGGAGGTTGGCGATGAATTGGCCAACGAGTTTGAATGTCTAATGAAGATTCTTCAACGTCCAATGGCTTACCCAAGGTGTTCCACACGTGACCCAACGTGACGTCACCTACTGGTACTGAAATTGGCGCTCCGGTAGAGCGAACACTCGCTCCGCGGGTTAATCCATCTGTTGGCTGCATGGAAATTGTTCGCACCATGCCATCGCCAATGTGCTGGGCGACTTCAAGTGTCAGCACTTTCTTTTCGGCGCCAGGTAATTGAACATCTACTTCAAGTGCGTAGAAGATTTCTGGCATTTGATCAATTGGGAACTCCACGTCCACCACTGGACCAGTAACGCGAGCAACGCGTCCGGTGCCAAGAACTGTCTGGGTCATTTCTGGTTCTTCTCCTTATTTGGCGGAGGCGAGAGCGTCGGCGCCACCGACAATTTCGCTGATCTCCTGGGTAATTTCGGCCTGACGAGCTTGGTTAGCTTGTCTGGTCAAATTCTTGATTAACTCTTCTGCGTTTTCGGTTGCAGATTTCATTGCTCTTTGACGAGCTGCATGCTCACTAGCTGCAGCTTGCAAAAGTGCGGCATAAACCAAGTACTCAATATATTTTGGAAGCAATTCATCCAAAACAGCTTCAGCGCTTGGTTCAAAATCATAAAGCGGCAAGGCAGGTGAACTCTGTTGTGCGCCAGTACTGGAAGTTGCTTCAACGATTTCTTCTACAACTTCTAGCGGAACAATTCTTTGCACTACCGGAACTTGACTGATGCGATTTACGAATCGGGTGTAGACGACATGTATTTCATCTACTCCCCCTTCGTTTGAATCTTTTAAGAAAGCTGGCAATAGTGCTTCTGCAATTTCTTGGGCATTTTTATAAGTTGGACGATCAGTAAAGCCTGTCCAACTCATTGCAATATCTCGGTTTCTAAACCGGTAATAACCAACACCTTTGCGCCCTACTAGGTAAGGAACAACTGCTTTACCTTCTTCGCGAAGCAATTCAGATAAGCGTTCACCTTCTTTAAGAACGCTTGAAGAATAAGCGCCTGCTAAACCACGATCTCCGGTGATTAACAAAATTGCCGCACGCTTGCCGTCTGTTTTGTTTAGCAATAACGGGTGGTTGCCACGAGCGTTGCTCGCAGCCAAACTCACTGCACGATAAAGCGCAGTTGCGTAAGGGTCAGAAGCCGCTACTTGGTTTTGCGCCTTGACGATACGACTAGAAGCAATAAGTTCCATTGCTCTAGTGATCTTCTTGGTCGCGTTTACCGAGCGAATTCTTCGCCTAAAAACGCGGAGCTGTGCACCCATTAGTCTTTTCTATCCTCGCTTTTGAACTTTGATTTGCGCTTGCTCAACATCTTCTTCAGCTAATGCTTCAACTGATTCGTTTCCGATTAATGGCTTTCCGTCACTCTTTATAAATTGCTGCTTAAAGTCTGCAATTGCTGTCTTTAAGTTAGCGACGGTTTCATCTGAAAGATCTCTTGAATCTTTAATCGCCTGAACGATATTTGCCTTGCTCTTGTCAAGATAGGCATGAAATTCGGTTTCAAAACGCGCTACATCTTCAACTGGAACTTGGTCTAACTCTCCAGTGGTACCAGCCCAAATGGAAACAACTGCTTTTTCCATTGCCAGCGGAGCATATTGCGGCTGAATCAAAAGTTGCACCAAGCGAGATCCTCGCTCAAGTTGTGCTTTTGAGGCGGCGTCCAAATCTGAACCGAAGGCACTAAATGCTTCAAGTTCACGAAACTGCGCTAAGTCCAAACGCAAACGACCAGCAACTTTCTTCATTGCCTTAGGTTGAGCCGAACCACCCACGCGAGATACCGAGATACCTACGTTGATTGCAGGGCGAATACCGGAGTTAAACAAATCCGTTTCTAAGAAGATTTGACCATCGGTAATCGAGATTACGTTTGTTGGAATATATGCCGAAACGTCGTTAGCTTTGGTTTCGATGATTGGAAGGCCCGTCATGGAACCCGCGCCTAATTCATCAGAAAGTTTTGCACAACGTTCTAGTAAGCGTGAATGCAAATAGAAAACATCGCCTGGATACGCTTCGCGACCCGGTGGGCGACGGAGCAATAGCGATACAGCACGGTACGCCTCAGCTTGTTTTGTTAAATCGTCAAACACGATCAAAACGTGCTTGCCTTCATACATCCAGTGCTGTCCGATAGCGCTACCAGCGTAAGGAGCAATGTATTTGAAACCTGCTGGGTCACTTGCGGTAGCCGCAACAATTGTGGTGTATTCCAAAGCGCCATATTCTTCTAGCGTTGCGCGCACTGAGGCAATTGTTGAACCCTTTTGGCCAACTGCAACATAAATACAGCGAACTTGCTTCTTTGGATCTCCAGAATCCCAATTTTGCTTTTGGTTAATGATGGCATCAATTGCTAAGGCAGTTTTGCCAGTTCCGCGGTCACCAATAATTAACTGACGCTGTCCGCGACCTACTGCGGTCATTGCGTCTACGGCCTTAACGCCGAATTCCATTGGTTCATGTACTGGTTGACGCTCAACTACTGTTGGTGCTTGAAGCTCAAGAGCGCGAGTAGCTGAAGCTTCAATTGGCCCAAGTCCATCAATTGGATTTCCAATCGGGTCAACGGTGCGTCCTAAGAATGCATCGCCAACTGGAATATCCAAAACGCGACCAGTGCGCCTTACTTCTTGACCTTCTTCAATACCGGTGGCATCACCCAATAACACGCAACCGATTTCACGAACGTCAAGGTTAAGCGCTACACCTAAGAGCCCACCTTTAAATTCCAATAACTCAGAAGTCATGGCTGACGACAAGCCCTCAACTCGAGCAATACCGTCGCCAGTTTCGATTACCCGTCCAACTTCTTCGCGAGTGGTTTGTGGGGTGAAGGCAGCGACATTGCGCTCGATCGCACTCCGGATATCTTCCGGTCGGATCACAAGCTCTGTCATAGGTGTCTACTCTCTCTCGTTCTTGGGTCTTACTGCGCTATTTGTTTTGACAATTGCGCTAAGCGGCTAGCGATCGTTCCGTCGATTAGCTCATCGCCTACTCGAACTGAAACACCGCCAATCACTCGGTTATCTACTACATTTTGTAAACGAATTTTTCGGTTATAAATTCGCTCTAAGGCAGCGGCTAATCTTTGCTCTTGACTTGCATCAAGTGCGATTGCAGTTTTAACCTCTGCTAAAACTTGATTTCTACGATCTGCTGCTAGTTTTTGCAAGTTTGCTAATGCCTTTAATAATGAGACATTAGCTGAATTAGCTGCTCTGATTACCAAATTTAAACTAACTTGGTGAAATTTTTGAGCTACTAAATCTTTAATCAAGGTGCTTCTAGCTTCACTTCGCGCATTGGGGTCTGAAAGCATTAACTCTAAATCGCCATTTGCTGAGACGATTCGCTCAAAAGCAAATATCTCATCTTCGATACGATCTAAGGCACCTTCATTTTCTGCAGCGGCAAAAGCACAACGTGCTGCCGCGTCAGAAATCGCAATTTGCAGATCTTCACCGCTAAGCCATCTAAGAGCAACTGCGTTTTCTAAAACGCTCAAAGCTCCTTGAGAAACTTGGCTGGCAAACACATCTTTAGCAATTGCTGTCTTCGCTTGTGAAGCAATTCCGTTATCAACCAAAGTCACCAGTAAAGATTTATTAGCGGCTAATGCATCTGCCACCTGCAAAAGTTCATCCATCACGCTAAAACTGTGAGCAGAAGTATTTTGATCTACTTGCTCAAGTACTGCGTGATAAGAAGTTTTGCTGGCGCCGAGCATTTACTTTGCTTTCTCTAAATCACTGATGAATTGATCAATTACGGCTTTGGCGCGTGCATCATCTCGAAGTGATGCGCCAACTACCTTGCTTGCTAGGTCTAAAGCCATCTCGCCTACTTCTTTTCGAAGTTGTGAAACAGCTTTTCCTTTTTCAGCTTCTATTTGAGCGTTGGCCTGCTGAGATACCTGCTGAGCAGCAACTTGAGCTTCTTGCTTAGCAGTGGCAATCACGCTAGTGCGCTCGCCTTCCGCTTCGCTACGAATTCGTGCGGCTTCTTGTCTAGCTTGCGCTAGTTGCTCACGATATTCACCCAAAGTTTTTGAGGCTTCGGCTTGCATTTTTTCTGCACGCTCGATGCCGCCTTCAATTGTGGCTGTGCGCTCCTCTAAAGCTACTTTGACTTTTGGCAAAGCAATTTTTGAGAGCACAAAAAAGACCACGCTAAAGGCAATTAGGCCAATAACTATCTCAAATAGTGGAGGCAGAAGAACGTTTTGCTGTTCGCCTGCAGCACTAATCCAATTCATTTTTTCTGTTTCCCTTTTGATCAGGTTCCGAAAACGAATGGTGCAACGAAGCCAATCAATGCCAAAGCTTCAGCTAAAGCGAATCCCAAAATCATGTTTTGACGGATTACGCCATAAGCCTCAGGTTGACGAGCGATTGCCTGCACGCCGTTACCGAAAATGATGCCGATACCGACACCTGGACCAATTGCGGCAAGACCGAAACCGATCGAACCAATTGAGCCAGTTAGCTCCGCAAGGATGCCCATGTCTCTTTCCTTTTCTCTTCCCCGATAACTGTTGTTAACGGAATCCTTTTAGTGGTGCGCACTCTGCGCTTCTGCGATGAACATTGCAGTAAGCAGAGTGAAAATATAAGCCTGTAATAGTTGAATGAACATTTCAAATGCAGTCAAAACAATTGTCATAATGAACGAGGCGATTGAACCCACGTAGCCCACAACTGAAACTACGCCAACAAAATTAGTTAAGTTCAATAAGTACCAAGCTGACACCGAGAAAATTACTAACAACAAGTGGCCGGCAAACATATTCGCAAATAAACGAATCGCGAGTGTGGCTGGTCGAATAATGAAGGTTGAAAGTATTTCTAGCGGTGTTAAAAGCACCAAAATTGCTCTCGGCTGAACGTCTGGAAACGCAACGCCCTTGAAGTATGCACCGACACCTTGAGATTTAATTCCAACACCTATAAAGGTGAAATAAACAATCAGAGACAAAATTAGTGGAAACGCAAAGCGGCTGGTTATTGGGAATTGAATTCCCGGAATAATGGAAAACAAATTCATTATCCATATAAAACTAAAGAGAGACATTAAAAGCGGAATGTACTTTTCCCCGCCTTGACCAATTACATCTTTTGCAAAATGGTTCTTAAAAAAAATGTAGATAACTTCACCTAAGTTTTGCATTCCGCGCGGAACCAATTTGGGTCTAGCAAAAGCGGTTAGGAAGAAAATAATTACAATTAGAGCCGCTACCCCCGCAAATAAAACTGGCTTATTAAATTCCCAAGCAGATCCGTCTGGCCCAGTAAAAGAAGTCATGGGAGGAAAGAAAAATATTTCTGCGCCTGGTGCTGGGAACGGGCAACTATCATCGCCAAATTTACAAGTAATTTCTAGGAGGGCAAGTGCCTTAAGCATTAGTCATCCCAGCCAAAATCAAATCCAATCTGAGGTTGTGATTTTTTGTACAAGCTTTCGGAAAAGATTAGCCTAGAAATTAATTTTGCGCGTTTTTGGGGTCAGTCACTTCGATCACAGTTGTCTTGTGTCGAGAGAGCATAAATACCGACCCTAAGGTCCAAGCTAAAGTTCCTGTGATTATTGAAATTCCAAAAGCTCGACCATCTAACCAATTCACATCTCTTAACACCCGTATCAGAATTAACAAGACTCCAAGTTGGGTTAAATAAACCAGCATGGCAACCCCAAGCCCAAGCTCTGGCTTAGTCGCCAGCACCCGGCCCACAACATATTGACCGAAAGCGAAAAAAAGTAAAACTAGTACTGCTCCCAAAACCGCGCTTCTGGCAGCAAACCCGCCTTCGAAATAAACCAGGGCCAAAATCGTGATTACTCCTACAGCAATTGCCGGTAACGAACCCCAAACAATCAAGCGAGTTTCTTCTTTCAAGTTATTTCACTTTCTCTGGTTTTTTAGTACGTCGACGTCCGAAGAAGACCAACAATAACAACCCTAGGCCTAAAATTATTAAGGTGTAGTTAAGTGAAATAAAGGCAGTACTTACTGCCGAAAACGCTAAAAGTGCTGTTCCTAAATGCATTAGCGCAACTGCACGGCGATGGGAATGTCCACGTTCTAGTAAGCGATGATGCAAGTGTTCTTTATCTGGGGTAAAGACGTTAGTTTTTCTACGAGTTCTTCTAAAGAGCGCCAAAATTAAATCAAGTAATGGCACTGCGATAACTGCCAGCGGTAAAAGCAAGATCAAGATCGGAGGTAAAACAGTGCTGGTTTCAAGTGCAGCCGCATCAGTTTGACCAGTCAATGTGATAGCGCAGGCTGCGAGCAATAAACCGATGAGCATTGAGCCAGTATCACCCATAAAAATTCTGGCCGGATGCAAATTATGCGGTAAAAATCCTATGCAGATGCCAACTAAAATTGCTGAAATTAAAGTTGGCAATGTTGCTCTAGTAAATCCATAAGTAACGCTGAGTAAATAACTGTAGACAAAAAATGCCGTACCCCCGAGTGCTACCACCCCAGCTGCTAAACCATCTAACCCATCAACAAAATTGACCGCATTTATTGTTATCAAAATTATTAATACTGTTACCAAAATGCCTGTAGTTGGATCCAAACTTAAGGTCACATCAGTAAACGGAATCGGTAACCAAATCAAAGTGATTCCTTGCAATGCCATTAAGGCTGCAGCAAAAGTTTGTCCGGCTAATTTGGTAGGTCCATCTAGTGACCAGCGATCGTCCACTAGGCCAATTAGCACGACTACTGCGGCGCCAATAATTAATGCTCGAACCTGACTACTATCTTCAAAGACCGAACTCATCAATGGCAGTTGTAGACTCAAAGCTAGCCCAGCAAAAACTCCAAAAAACATTGCTAATCCACCTAGGCGTGGAATCGGCTTATCGTGAACGTCACGATCTCTAACTTTTGCCATGAATTTATAGCGGATGGCAAATGCTCGAACCGGCGGAGTGAATAAATAAGTAATGGCGGCACTTGCCACAATTACTAATAAATATTCACGCATCAGACCCCCTTACGGGCGTGGATATGCAGGAAACTTAGCAACTAAATCAGAAACTGCGCTAGCTACTGAATCTTTACTTGCCGGATCTTTCACAGCGGTGGCAATCAGAGCAGCGATCTCTTGCATCTGAGGTTCTTTCATTCCTTGGGTGGTAACTGCAGCAGTTCCCACACGAATGCCACTTGCTGTCATAGGTGGAAGTGGATCATTTGGAATTGGATTCTTATTTAAAGTTATCTTTGCCCCATCACATCTAGCTTCAGCATCTTTACCCGTTACTTGCGTTTTAGCTAAATCCAATAAAACTAAATGGGTATCAGTACCACCAGAAACTGGTCTAATGTCTTCCTTTTCTAGACCAGCACTCAAAGCTTGGGCATTTAGCACAACTTGCTTTGCATAGTCTTGAAATTCTTTAGTGGCAGCTTCTTTTAGCGAAACTGCTTTAGCAGCAACAGCATGCATTAAAGGGCCGCCCTGCATCATTGGGAATACTGCTTTGTCTATCGCCTTTGCGTGTTCTGCTTTGCACACAATCATGCCGCCGCGTGGGCCGCGAAGCACTTTATGAGTGGTAAAGCTAACGACATCTGCGTACTCAACAGGGCTAGGAATTGCTTTTCCGGCAACTAAGCCGATGAAATGGGCTGCGTCAACCCACAAAATTGCCCCTACTTCATCGGCAATTTCACGAAACTTCTTAAAGTCAATCAATCTTGGATAAGCAGTAGCTCCCGCCACTATCATTTTTGGTTTGTGTTTAATTGCCAAATCTCTAACAGAGTTAAAGTCAATTAACTCTGTTTCTGGATCTACTGAATAACCAATGGTGTTAAACCACATTCCTGAAAAACTAACCGGAGATCCATGCGTTAGGTGCCCGCCGTGAGCCAAGCTCATTGCTAAAACTGTGTCGCCTGGCTTGCAAAAAGCCCCGTAAACGGCCAAGTTAGCGCTAGCGCCCGAGTGCGGTTGCAAATTTGCGTGATCTGCGCCAAAAAGTTTCTTAGCTCTTTCTATTCCAATCAATTCTGCTTCGTCTACTACTGAGCATCCTCCGTAATAGCGACGGTTTGGATAACCTTCTGCATATTTGTTACTTAGCGTGCTACCTAAAGCAGCTAAAACTGATGGAGAAGTGAAGTTTTCACTGGCAATTAATTGCAAACCACCGCGCAAGCGACCCAATTCACCAAGTATTACCTTGGCAATTTCTGGATCTAATTCCGCTAACTCAGACCAATCTGGTCCCCAAAAAACCTCACTCATGAACTCTTCCCATCTGGCACTTCAACTTCGCCAACGATTTCGCAAATTTCCTCTAACTCTATCGCCCCTACCCTTACTGCGCGTATTTTTTCGCCAGTTAAGTCCAAAATTGTTGAAGGCTGATTTATTGGACTTTTTCCAGTATCAAGATAAATCGAGACCACATCTTGGAACTGCTCAATGGCAGCTTCCACTGTGGTTGCTGGTTGCTGCTCAATTTTGTTTGCGCTGGCGACCGCCATCGGCCCTACCAAATTTAATAACTCGATCGCCACAGGATGCATTGGCATTCTTATCGCAATCGTTCCGTTGGTATCTCCTAAATCCCAATTCAAAGTTGGCTGTTGCTTCACAATCAAAGTAAGAGCACCTGGCCAAAAGCACTGCACTAAATCATTAATTCTTTTATCAACTTTTAGTGCCAAAGCTGGCAAGGCATTTGGACTTCCGATTAGCACTGGAGTTGGCATCGCTCCTTGCCTACCTTTTGCTTTTAGTAATCTTTCGATTCCTTGATGGTTGAAGGCATCGGTACCTAATCCATAAACCGTATCGGTTGGCAGTACCACTAATTCACCGCGCTTAGCAGCAGCACTGGCTGCAGTGAAGCCAAACTTTCTCTCTTCAGGGTCGTTGAGATTAAACGTCTTCATTTTAAATTTTTTCAGCTACCGTATATCTTGCTAAGCCATTTAAATCTTTACGATCTTCTATCGCTCCAAAGCCACCAGCATTCTTAAGCACTCCGGGAACGCCCGTTTCTCTATCGCCTTGTAGCTCTGCATGTTCAATTCCGATAAATCCGCCAGTTTTAAGTAACAGAGTGCTTTTTTGAATTATTTCTCTGATTAAGTCCAAGCCATCTAAGCCTGAAAAAAGTGCAATTTTTGGATCATGTAACGCCACTTCAGGATCTTTAGGCACCATTTTTTCTGGAATATAGGGAGGGTTTGAAACCACGGCATCAAAATACCTCTCATTTTCTGCAAAATCCCTTACATCAATAGTTACTACTTCAATTGATGAATTATTTTTATCGATCTGATCTTGATACTTTTCTATATTTTTCTTTAGGTAAGCAACCGCCTCTTCGGATACCTCTACCGCGATCACATGGCAATTTGGCACTTCTGTTGCAAGGGAAATTGCAATTGCCCCAGATCCGCTACAGAAATCGATTACCTTTGAACTTGGCAGCTCTTTTAAGTAGCGCACCGCAGATTCCACAAGTAGTTCAGTTTCAGGTCTAGGAATAAATACTCCTTTGCCTACTTTTAAGTTAAGCCTTCTAAAGCCTTGCTCCCCAGTTAGATGTTGGAGTGGAATTCTTTGCTGTCGAAGTTGGCACAATTTTTCAAACTCTTTTTTTTGTGATTCATCAATTTCTTGCAAGAGTGAAATGCCATTTCTAGATATTCCTAATGCGTGAGCCAATAAGAGTTCTGCATCTACCCTAGCGGCATCAATTCCTGCAGTTTTAAATCGCTTTTCTGCATCCACCAATAAAGTGCGGGCAGAATTACTCATCCCACATCTCCGTAATTCATCAATCTTTCTTGGGCCTCTTTCTCAATACAAGATTCCAATACTGCAGTCAAATCACCATCAATTACCTGATCTAGGTTATGTGCCTTGTAATTGGTTCGGTGATCGGTAATTCGATTTTCTGGAAAGTTATAGGTGCGAATTCTTTCACTACGATCTACAGTTCTCACTTGTGACTTTCGACTTGCCGCATCTTTAGCGGCTCTTTCTTCTTCTGCAGCAGCTAGCAGCCGTGCCCGCAAAATTCTTAACGCTGCTTCTTTATTTTGTAATTGGCTCTTTTCGTTTTGGCAACTCACAACAATTCCCGTAGGAAGGTGGGTAATTCTCACTGCAGAATCGGTGGTGTTAACACTTTGACCGCCCGGACCAGATGAACGGTAAACATCTATTTTTAAATCCTCCATATTTACCGTGACATCTATTTCTTCTGCTTCTGGGAAAACCAAAACTCCCGCTGCTGAAGTATGAATTCGACCTTGCGATTCTGTTACCGGCACTCTTTGAACTCGGTGCACGCCACCTTCATGCTTCAACCAAGCATAAGGAGCTTGACCAGGTTCGGGAGTTCCCTTTGCCTTGAAGGCTATGGCAGCATCTTTGTAGCCACCCATGTCTGACTCTTCAGCTTCTAAAATCTCCGCTTTCCAGCCTTGGCGGTCAGCAAAACGCAAATACATTCTTACTAAGTCTGCTGCAAATAATGCAGACTCCTGCCCGCCTTCGCCTGATTTAACTTCAAGAATTACATCTTTATCATCTAGCGGATCTCTTGGGACAAGCAAAACTTTTAATTTTTCCGCTAGCTCATTTTGTTTAATAGTCAAAGAATTTACTTCTTGAGCAAAAGAGTCATCTTCTTGAGCTAATTCACTAGCGGCTTCGATATCTTCGCTAACTTGTTGCCACTGGCGCCAGGTTTCTACAATTGGCTTTATCTGAGCAAAGCGTCTGCCGACTTCGCGTGCTTTATTTTGATCCTGATGCAAAGTGGGATCAGAGAGTTGTCCCTCAATTTGAACTAGCTCTGCAGCTAAGTCCACCACCTTGTCAAACATTTTTGTTCCTTTTGCAATATAAAACGGGCGTTACCAGAAAGTGTCTCTGGTAACGCCCGTTAAGAGAGCTATTTTCCGGCGCCGGCCTTGCCGTAACGCTTTTCAAACTTAGAGACGCGTCCGCCGGTATCAAGAATTTTTTGCTTACCGGTGTAAAACGGATGGCACTCACTACATACCTCAGCATGAAGTACGCCATTAGCTGCTGTGCTCCGAGTGGTGAAGGTGTTTCCACAAGTGCAAGTAACTGTGGTTTCTACATATTCTGGATGAATTTCAGCCTTCACAGTGATCCTTTCAACATTTGAGAATTCTATTCCTCTTCTTCGCCTGTTACAGAAGGGGTGGTCTTCTGAACCTGCATTAAGAAGTCAAAGTTGCTCTTGGTGTCTCTCAACTTATTAAGCAATAACTCGATTGCTTGTTGAGAATCCAGCGCATGAAGTACCCGGCGAAGTTTCCAAATAATCTTGAGCTCATCAGCGCTAAGCAAGATCTCTTCTTTTCTGGTTCCAGAGGCATCCACATCGACTGCTGGGAATACTCTGCGATCGGCTAACTTGCGATCCAATTTGAGTTCCATGTTGCCGGTGCCTTTGAATTCTTCGAAGATCACTTCGTCCATTCGCGAGCCAGTTTCAACCAAAGCGGTTGCGATGATGGTTAACGATCCGCCATTTTCAATATTTCTAGCTGCACCAAAGAATTTCTTAGGTGGATATAAAGCTGCAGAATCAACACCGCCAGAAAGAATTCGACCTGAGGCAGGGGCGGCAATGTTGTAGGCACGACCTAAGCGAGTCATCGAATCTAATAGCACCACCACGTCGTGGCCCATTTCGACTAAGCGCTTTGCCCGCTCAATTGAAAGTTCCGCAACCGTAGTGTGATCTTCTGCTGGTCGATCGAAAGTTGAAGCAATTACTTCACCTTTAACCGAACGTTGCATATCGGTAACTTCTTCTGGTCTTTCATCAACCAAAACCACCATTAAATGAACTTC
Organism: Candidatus Nanopelagicales bacterium; assembly: GCA_023254955.1. The sequence continues at coordinate 12,126 of JALRKC010000001.1, forward strand.
TGGGTTATTTGTAGAAATTGCATTTGCAATTGCTTGCAAAACCATGGTCTTACCAGCTTTTGGTGGTGAAACAATTAATCCTCGTTGGCCTTTACCAATTGGAGCGACTAAATCAATTACCCGAGTAGTTAGGTTGGTTGGTTCAGTCTCTAAGCGCAATCTCTCTTGCGGGTACAACGGAACCAACTTAGAAAAGTCAACTCTTTTAGCTGATTCTTCAGTGGTTAAACCATTAATAGTTTCAACTTTTACTAAGGGATTAAATTTTTGACGTTGTTCACCTTCGCGAGGTTGACGAATCATTCCAGTGACGGCATCGCCTTTTCGTAACCCAAACTTTCTAACCATTCCCATGGAAACATAAACATCGTTTGGTCCTGGTAAGTATCCACTTGTTCTTACGAAGGCATAGTTTTCGAGTAAATCAATTATTCCAGCAACCGGTAAGAGCACATCGTCTTCGCTGATTTCGTAATCTTCTCGTTCGCGCCTTCCTCCACGCTCTCTAAATCTTCCGCGATTATTGTCACGCCCACCTTCACGATTGTTGTCGCGATTGTTGTAGCGGTTGTTATTGCGGCGATAGCCACGATCGTCTTGTCTGTCTTCATTCTGATTTGCAGGAGCAGAATCTTGATCATTATTGGTTTCTTGAATTTCTGAAACTTCTTCTATTCCAACGTCTACTGAATTTTGTTTGGCCTCAATGGCAGCAATTAATTCACTTTTTCTCATAGTGGCAGCTCCAGCAACACCAAGATCTTGGGCGAAGGTTCGCAATTCTGGCAATAAAAGAGAGCTCACATCAGCGGTGTTAGTCACCTTAAGTTAATACCTTTCTAATTGGGGTTTGAAAGATTTAATAATTGACTTCTTTCAAGTTTCCGACTTGTCAGGATTTAGTGAGATTGGACTTTTGAGATTTTTTGTTCGTCATCGTCACGAACCCTAAAAGGGCCGGATAGGAAGACTGTAGCACTGGCAGCTCTCTAGCCCGGTGAGCGCCCTAGAAAACCTGGGCTCCGGTCGGGGAGACTTCTAACACCTGCATCGAAAAGTCCGGGTGTTCAAATTCCCTAACTGTCGCAAGCTCTTCTTGTGTAGTCAGCACTAATACGGCTGGGCCAGCACCACTGATCATTGCTGCAAGCCCACGCCCCCGAAGCGTTTCGATTAAGTTGCCAGACGTTTGCATAGCGTTACGTCGATAAGGTTGGTGCAACTTATCCTCCGTGGCAACAAACAATAGCTCTGGGTTTTCAGTAAGAGCGCTCACTAACAGCGCGCTCCTGGCAACATTGAATGCAGCATCCCGATGTGGAATATGCGAAGGCAACAGCAGTCGAGCTTTTTTAGTCTCCATCTCAAATTTTGGTATGAAAACTACCGGAACTATCTCTGGGTGAACTTTTAGTTTCACCGCATGTGAGTGCACTCCGTCAGAATGGATATGTTTGTGGCCTAGAAGTTTTTCAGATTCGGTTTGATGCTGATGTGAATCAGTCCAAGAAAGAGTAAACCCTCCTAGTAAGCATGCGGCAACATTATCTGGATGACCTTCAATCTTGGTGGCAAAGTCTAGCGCTCCAGCATCATCCATTCTTTTTGCAAATTCCCCCGCTAAAGCGCGAGCCGCAACAACACCTGCAGTTATTGCTGCCGCAGAAGAACCCAGGCCTCGGCCGTGAGGAATTTTATTAATACAGCGTAGATATAAACCAGAAACTGAAACTTCTAAAGTTTCAAAAACTTGCAACATAACTTTGGCAATTAAGTGATCTTGATTTCTAGGCAAAGTATTTCGACCAAACCCGTCAATATCAACTTGAACACCTGGGGTATCGGTAAATGACACTTCAATTTCATCAAAAAGAGTTAAGGCTAATCCCGCACTATCAAATGCTGGCCCTAAATTGGCGCTAGTTGCAGGAACTTTCACTCTTATTGCAGATAAGTTTTTTGCCACTTAAATCAATCCCAAAGCTTTAGCAGCAAGTTCAGCATCAATTGGTACCTTGATGGCATTAGCTGCACCCTCAAGCGCCCATTGTGGATCTTTCAATCCATTTCCAGTAACTGTAATTACAATTTCTTTTCCGGTTGGCAACATTCCTTCAGCTTGTAATTTAAATAACCCAGCAACGCCAGCTGCACTTGCTGGCTCAACAAAAATTGCTTCTTGATTTGCTAGGTAGTGATAAGCCTGCAAAATTTCTTCATCAGTAACTTTGTCTATTAGGCCACCTGATTCATCTCGTGCAGCAATAGCTTGCTTCCAAGAGGCAGGGTTTCCAATGCGAATCGCAGTAGCTAACGTTTCTGGTTTTTCTACTTTTACCCCGTCAACTATTGGTGCAGCTCCAGCTGCTTGAAAGCCCCACATCTGTGGCTTAGTTTTTGAAAAACCTTTCTCAAAATATTCTCCATAACCAACCCAATAAGCAGTTATGTTGCCAGCATTTCCCACAGGCAATACATGAATATCTGGAGCTTTACCTAAGGCGTCTACAACTTCGAAGCTGGCAGTTTTTTGCCCTTCAATTCGATCTGGATTCACAGAATTAACCAAAGAAACTGGGTAGTTGTCGGCTAACGCCTGCGCCAAGACTAGGCAGTCATCAAAATTACCCTCTACTTGTAACAAGGTGGCGCCGTGCACTACCGCTTGAGCAAGCTTTCCCATTGCGATTTTTCCGTCTGGAACCAATACAGCACTTTTCATTCCGGCTTTAATTGCATAGGCAGAGGCCGAAGCAGAAGTATTTCCCGTTGAGGCACAAATTACCGCTTTCGCTCCGGCTTCAGCCGCCTTACTTATCGCGACTGTCATTCCCCGATCTTTAAAAGAACCAGTTGGGTTCATGCCTTCAACTTTGATCCAAACTTGATTTTGTAATTTCTCACTTAATTTGCAGGCGTAGACCAAAGGGGTTCCACCCTCACCAAGTGTCACTATGGGAGTTTTTTCTGATACCGGTAAAAAGTCTTTATACTCTTTTATTACGCCCTGCCACTGATGGCTCATTACAATTCTTCGCCTTCAACTCTCATTGCACCATTTAAGTGCTTAACTGCCGATAGGTCCTTTAACTCTGCAATTACTTTTTCTAACGCAGATTCTTTTGCTTGATGTGTTTTGACAATCAAACTGGCGTCTTTTCCGCGAGTTTCTTGGCGAACCGTTTGAATCGATACTGAGTGTTTTGCGAACACATTGCTGATCTCGGCTAATACACCAGGCTGATCTGCTACTTCTAGATTTATGTAATAGCTGGTTATGGCTTCAGAGATTGGCAAAATGTTTAAGTCGGCATAAACACTTTCACCAGGTCCGCGTCGATTAGAAACTCGATTTCGCCCCACCATAACTAAATCACCCATGACTGCGCTAGCAGTAGGAGCTCCTCCAGCGCCTTGTCCATAGAACATCAAGGAACCTGCAGCTTTTGCTTGCACAAATACTGCATTGAAAGCGTCTCTTACGCTTGCCAGTGGATGAGATATTGGAATCATCGCCGGATGCACTCGAACCACAATCGAATCTTGATTCACTTTTTCAGCAACAGCAAGTAACTTGACTACAAAACCCATCTGTTGCGCAGCTTTTACATCTTGTTGAGTAATCTCGACGATACCCTCGCAATGAACGTCATCCACGGTAACTCGGGTATGAAAAGCTAACTGCGCCAAAATCGCAGCTTTACTTGCTGCGTCATGGCCCATAACATCGGCAGTTGGATCTGCTTCGGCATAACCTAAATCCTGTGCAGATTTAAGTGCCGACTCAAAACTCTCGCCAAAATCATTCATTTTTGTCAAGATGTAATTGGTGGTGCCATTTACTATTCCCAAAATCTTTACAACATCATCACCAACTAAAGATTCTCTCAACGGTCTAAGCAGTGGTATTGCTCCAGCAACGCTGGCTTCGTAATAAATATCAACATCAGCTTTTTCTGCTGCCTGATGTAACGTGGCTCCATCTTTTGCAAGTAGCGCCTTGTTTGCACTAATTACACTGCTGCCGTTGTTAATCGCTTGCAGTAAATAGTCTCTTGTTGGCTCAATTGCACCCATGAGCTCAATAACAATGTCAGGTTTTTTCTCCAATAATGAATAGATATCGTCGGTGATTAAGTTGCTATCAATCTGAGGGCGACTCTTGGTTGGATCCTTAACCCCTACGCCAACTATCTCTAGTGGGGCGCCAATGCGAATTGCTAAATCTTCGGCCTGCGACTGAATTAAGGAAATTACCTCTGATCCAACCGTTCCAGCACCAATAACCGCAACGGTGAGTGCTTTAGGCTCGCTCATTTGTAAAATTCCTTCAGCTAGGTCAGTAGCGACAATTCTCTCAGAGAGCAATAAAATCAGGTCCGCCGTGTCTGAAAATCAATCTTCTAACCCCGTCAAAGTCTGGACTGCCTTAGGCACCGTTTATTTAGTATGGGGCTCTACCTATCTGGGGATTGCAATCTTAGTTAAAACTGCCCCGCCTCTAATAAGCATGGGAACAAGATTCATGCTCGCCGGAATTATTCTCGGTTTATTTCTAATTGTTTTTAAGGGCAAAAAAATATTGAAAATAACACTCAAAGAAGCGTTAGCGACTTTGTTTTTAGGTGGATTACTTTTGGGTTTTGGTCTAGGTAATTTAACTTTGGCTGAAAGATACGTACCAAGCGGAATTGCTGCCTTAATAGTTGCCGCACTACCTATTTGGGTCACACTGTTTCAATATTTAGCGGGAATAGTCCCAGATAAACGAATATTATTTGGAATCGCCCTGGGAATAATTGGTGTTGCAATAATTGTTTTGCCAAATCGAGACAATACCAGCGAATCAGGTGAAAATTTAGCTTTTTGGATGCTAATGGTTCTCTTTGGAAATATCGCTTGGGCCTTTGGGACTTTTATTACGCCGAGAATTGGCGTCCCAAAGAATTCCTTTGTACTTACCACCTATCAAATGTTTTTTGGTGGAGTTACCTTAACTCTCGCAGGACTAATTCGCGGCGAGAGAATAAACAGTGAAAGTCTCTCTCAAATTACTAGCACCTCCCTTTGGGCTTGGATCTATTTGATACTTATTGGTTCAATCTTGGGTTACGGAGCTTATATTTGGTTGATTACCCATGTTTCACTTTCTTTAGCGTCTACCTACGCTTACGTAAACCCAATTGTTGCCGTGGCTTTAGGGGTTTTAATACTTTCTGAACCTTTTAGTGGTCTAATTTTGTTAGGCGGAGCGGTAGTAATTTTAGGTGTTGTTTTAGTTTTGCAATCAAGTAGAAGAGCTACCGTTAAAATCCCGGGTCAGTAGCAAAAAGGTCTTCGTAAGTTTCTGGTCGAATTACAATTTTTGTCTTTCCATCGGCAACTGCAATTACACCTGGTCTAGTCACCAAGTTGTATTGACTTGCCATTGAACGACAGTAAGCACCAGTGGCTGCTACTGCTAATAAATCACCCTCGCGTAGATCACTTGGCAACCAAGCATCCCGAACCACAATGTCACCGGTTTCGCAATGCTTTCCTACGATCCGGCATAACATTGGTTCTGCATCGGAAGTTCTCGAAGCCAGTGTTACGGAATAATTCGCATCGTAAAGTGCTGTCCGTATGTTGTCACTCATTCCACCATCGACGGAGACATAATTTCTTATTAATCCTCCATCAACTGTTACTGGCTTGATTGTTCCTACGGTGTAAAGCGTAATCGTTGAAGGACCAATAATCGCTCTTCCTGGTTCAATTGCAAGCTGGGGAATTTCGTCAGATCCAAATTTATCTTTTACTATAGAAATTAATTCATCACTCATTTTTGATACAGATATTGGCGAATCATCAGGCGTATAGGCGATTCCAATCCCTCCACCTAAATTCAATAAGCTAACTTTAAAACTAAATTTTTGTTCCATTTGTCTAGCAAATTCAACAATTCTGCTAGCCGCTACTTCAAATCCAGAACTATCAAAAATTTGAGATCCGATATGCGAATGAAATCCAAGCAGGTTAATGTTCTTGGCCTTCATCACTCTAGAAACTGCTTCTTCTGCTTGACCAGATTGAATTGAGAAACCAAATTTTTGATCTTCATGTGCGGTAGCAATAAATTCGTGGGTATGTGCTTCAACTCCGGTAGTGAGGCGAATTAAAACCGAGACTTTGTTCCTGCCTTTGGCAAACTTCTCCAAAGCTGAAATTTCACGAAGTGAGTCAATTACAAAGACCCCAACTCCATGTTCAACACCTAATTGAATCTCGCGATCTGATTTGTTGTTGCCATGTAGCAAAATCGACTTAGGGTCCACTCCTGCTTTAAGGGCACAAAGCAACTCCCCTTCAGTGCAAACATCAATACTTAACCCAATCTCGTGAAGTGTTTTTGCAACATAAGTAGATAAAAATGCTTTTGCTGCATAATAAACAGTTGTCGGCTTTGCTAAAGATTGATCTTTAAGCTTAGAAAAACTATCTAAAAATTCCTTAGCACGACTTTTTAAATCTGTTTCATCCATTACGAAGATTGGCGTCGCGTATTCTTTGGCTATTTGCGTTACTGGAACATCACCAATTTGTATTTCACCGCGTGAATTTCTACGGGCTGACTGCGGCCAAATATTTGCAGCTAGTGCATTTAGCTCGCCAGAGCTAGGAGTTTTTGGTACACCTGGCTGCGAAATAACGTCGCCATGGCGAGGTCCGGCTGGGTGTGCACGCATGAGACAAGGTTAGTGCACAGCTAAATGAATCTGCTCTCTAACCAAAAGTTACAGAACGCTTCTTTTTCTCGTTGAAGAGTAGTACCCAAACTTGGCCAACATCCATGCTAAACGGTTTACCATCAACAAAGTAACTAGTTCCACCCTTAAGGCGATCTCTCACCCAAGTTGCTTCATAGCGCTTTCCATTTCGCAAAATGATTGCCTCGCCACTACCTACGGTATGAACGCGTGGGGTTTTACCTGCAATCTGTCGAGTAAATTGCACAACAACTGTTTTCGCAACGACGGGTGTACCATTTGCGGCATCGCTTTGGGCTTTGCCGTCCAAGGCAATTCGATAACCCGATCCCGTCCAAGTACCACTGACGCTAGCTGCTGGCCATCTAACTCTGAATGAATTCGTACCTTTTCCACCACTTGGGTTTGAGCGACTAAAAGACAAACCGATGTCTTGAGCTTGACTGATGCCAGATTTATTTCGTACCGCTTGTTGCAAATTAATCATTAAGTTGTGGGGTATGCGCTTTGCCCGAGTTCTAAACATTCCACGGGTTTGTGATGGTCCCATTGGAACCCATGACTTTGCAGCGTTAATTCTTTTAATCAAAACTCTGTTGGCGCCGCTATAGACTAAGCCAGGATTTCCGTATTGACGCAGAATATCTAAGTCACTCAATCTTGCACTTCGAACTGGGCCAACCACTTTGGGGAACTTGCTGTTAAACATTGCTGCAATTCTGGTCAAACCACCTTCTACTTGATACACATAAACCAAATCAGCTTGATATAAACCGGTATGCGGACGTGCCGGACCAACGTTATCTATTTTTACCATTACTACTGGCTGGCCGCCTCCACCTGGTAGTCCAGAAAGTGGGCTTGAATCATCAGCAGCTTTTGCTGGTGTCGTCAATGTCGCCAGCATAAAAAGTGAGACGAGTATGGCAAAAAGTGATTTCAGTTTTTTCATGAATGAGAGACTAGATTACTTCTCAAAAGAATCCAAGACCAACCTGCTACATTTTTTCAGGCGCTAAAACTCCCAGTAAATCTAGGGCATTTGCTAATACTTGTCTGGTGGCGCTAGAGAGTAATAGACGCGCAATTGTTAACCCAGTCACTTGCTCATCTTCTCTAGGCAATACTCGGCATGAATCATAAAATCGGTGATAAACACCAGCTAGTTCTTCAGCGTAACGAGCAATCCGGTGTGGTTCGCGAAGTGCTGCACTTATTTTTACTATTTGTGGATATTCAGCCAAGGTTTTAACTAGATCGCTCTCTTTGTCGTCTATTAAAATCTCGGGCACAAAATCTGTAAGTGCAAATTCAATTCCTCGCTCTTTTGCAGCACTTAGTAAGGTGCTCAACCGTGCATGGGCATATTGCACGTAAAAAACCGGATTATCATTAGTGTGCGAGGTTAATAGGTTTATATCTAAAGTTAAAGGTGAATCAGCTGGATATCGGCTAAGCGTGTATCGCGCAGCATCTACACCCACTTCTTCAACTAAATCTTCTAAAGTGATGATGTTTCCTGCCCGTTTGGATAATTTAACTTCTTGACCATCTTTAGTCATTTTGACTAACTGGCCAATCAAAACCTCAATATTTTTTTCACTGTCGTCACCTGCGCATGCCGCCACCGCTTTCAAGCGATTCACGTATCCATGATGATCCGCCCCTAGAAGATAGATATTCACGTCCATTCCCCGGCGACGTTTATCAACGTAATATGCAGTATCCGATGCAAAATAGGTGTATTCACCGTCTGCTTTGATTAAGACTCGGTCTTTATCATCAGAAAAATCAGTAGTTCTTAACCAAAGGGCTCCGTCTTCTTCAAAAACATGTCCATGTCCTTTGAGAACTTGAATACCTTTTTCTACCGCCCCAGATTCATGTAACTTTCTTTCTGAATACCAAACATCAAAAACTGTCCTAAAAAGATTTAATACTTCTTGTTGCTGCGCCAGTTGCAATTTATAACCAGCTTCACGAAATGCAATCAAACCTTCATCTTCAGGCAGCTTAACGAGCTCAGGGTCTTGTTCAACAATTTTGTTTGCTAACTCTTTTATATAAGCTCCGTGATAACCATCTTCAGGAATGCTTTTACCAAGAGCTGCTGCCTGAATTGATTCACCAAACTTATCCATTTGAATTCCACGATCATTGATATAAAACTCTTTTACTACCTCAGCACCTGCTGCCATTAGTACTCGCGCCAGGCAATCTCCTACGGCCGCCCAACGGGTATGACCTAAATGCAGGGGCCCAGTTGGATTAGCGCTAATAAATTCAACATTTATTTTTAATCCTGCTAAATCTTTATTAGTTCCGTAGCTTTCTTTCTGCTGCAATATTTCTCGCACCAACTCTGCTTGCGATCCTTTGGCTACTTTGAAATTTATAAATCCCGGGCCAGCAACACTCATACTTTCTATTTCTGTAACGCTTTTTAACTGAGAAATTACAAGTTCCGCCACTTTGCGAGGCTGGTGCTCAGCTCTCGCTGCTAAGAGCAGTGCCACATTAGTCGCGTAATCACCAAAATCTGGATTTTTTGGACGCTCGATTTTGATCTCTAATTCCGGTGCTTCCGGTAAGGCTCCACTGGCAGCTAGTTCTTTGATTGCCCAACTAACTTTTTCGCCGAGTTCTTCTGGAGTCATGAAGGTAGTTTAGGGTTTAATTTTGCAATTCTATTGTTTGCCATAGGCTTATTCTCATGTGGAAAATTGCCATTCAACCTAGGTGGATTCTTTTTCATGCATTAGTTCTTGGTGCCACCTACACCTGTTTTCGATTAGGTAATTGGCAGTGGGATGCGAGATTCGAAGCAGATGGAACAACCTGGAGTCTGCAAAATACTTTCTATGCACTTCAGTGGTGGTTTTTTTCGGCATTCTTTCTTTGGTTTTGGTTCAAATTTTTCAAAGATGAGCAAAAGGCACAAGATAAAAAACAAGCAGAAAAGGAACTTTCTTGATAGGTAAATCGCTACGCCGATTCCAAATTATTGCCTGGATTGCAGGGTTAGTTTTGATCGCTTTCACAATTGAAATTACTGTGAAGTACACCTTGGGGCCAGAGATTCCCTGGTTTGCTCAGCTTCATGGTTTCGTCTACATGGTCTACTTGGCATTAGCATTTGATCTTTCTCGAAAAGCGAACTTCAATTTGAGGCAAACTGCAGCAATCTTGTTGGCCGGCACAATTCCCTTACTCTCTTTTTATGCTGAACGTTGGGCGACTCGGCAAATAAAAGCTTGACCTTCTACGCTTAAACGCCCCGCCTCCGTAGCTCAGGGGATAGAGCAGTGGCTTCCGGAGCCATGTGCGCAGGTTCGATTCCTGCCGGGGGCACAAGATTAACTTGGCGAAATCTCTAGTAACTTCCCGCTGTCTGTTGTTGCAACTACTAAGCCAGTGTTACTAACTTCTAGTCCCCTAATTCGTTCGTTGACTTTAATAAAATCTTGAGCAGTTGGGTGCAAATCATTATTTAGATAAATCCTTACTAAAGATTCTTCACGCAAAGTGCCCATTAACAATTGTCCTGACCAACGCTTCCAGTTTGAATTTATAGGTAGCTCTACTAGATCTGTAGGTGCGATAGATGGCACCCAATACATCATGGGTTTTTCATAACCTTCATGAGTATTTATCTTGTCAGGAATTATGTAATCGCCTGGTGAATATTCAGTGCCAAGTGTTACAAATGGCCAACCATAATCAGTATTGGCCTTAATTAAATTTAATTCATCTCCACCACGTGGGCCATGTTCTGAAGTTAAAAGATACTTATTTCGATAAAGAACAATTCCTTGTGCGTTCCTATGGCCCAAAGTAATCTTTTCATTTTCATTTTGTGAAATCCTAAATACAGAAGTTAGATCCCCACGGGCTTCACGATTCAATAATTGACGAAAGCCTAAATCCCCCACGGTCAAGTAGGCGCTATTTTCGTCAATTTTTTGCATCTTGCCAGAGGCATGCTGAACTGCGCTAATTGGAACGCATGGGTCCGAGGTAAACCAAGTACCTTGGGTTTGAACTTCTTTTTCAACTAAATCAATTTCTACAAGATCAACTTGTACCCTCACACAATTTGCTGGTGCTTGAAGCTTGGGAAAAGAAACCAAAGCTTTAATGTCTGATGCACTTTCAACTAACGGCTCAATATCTGTAATAGCAAAACGAGCGTCATTTGTTGCCTGCTGTGAAAAAACAGCACCTAGGTTTGTTAATTGTTTCATCTGGGTGTCGTAAATAAAAATTTGATTTCCGTTATTGCCCCCGCCAAGTAAATAATCCCCATTTTGCAAAATAGCTAAAGCGGCTCCACGAGTAGTGGTACCTGACTTTACTTGAGCAGCTATCAGCTCCCTTGCCTGAACGTTAAGCGTTAATCCGCGAGAAATAATTTTGTAATTTTCAAATGCAAAAGTGTTAGCAGGTGATAATAGGGAAAACCCGGCGAGAAAGGCAGCAATTAGAATTTTTCTCATTTTTTAACGCTATTACAAAAAACAAATTTAAACAATTTTTAATTGCTTTTTTACTTCCCCAAGTTCGGTTACAGGTGAAAGGCAGCTAAAATTTCGACATAGATAAACAGTTGGTTTACCATCAATCTCAAATCGATCTTGAAGCAAATCGGTCGCACCAGCGTTGCCCACGCTCAAAACCCAGCCAGCACGTGGACTTTGCCAAATGATTTTGTGTAACTCACTGCCTGGTTTGCCAACTAAAGCGATTTCTAACGGACCATCCAGCAGCGCTTCTAGCTGACAAAGATAGTGTGCAGCAAATCGAGGGCTAGTTTCAATTTTTGTCAGCTGTTCATTTATTAAATCTTCTGCGATACTAATTAACTCACGGTCATTTATACTCGTCCCAAAATTAATTAATGCTTCTGCTGCTAATGCTAGCGCTGACGGGTAGGCATTATCCGTGCCGTCTCTGGTTTTAGTAATTGGCATCTCCTGCGTAGTTTCAACATCATAAAAAATTTTTTGATCTCTAAATCGATTTAGAATTTGCTTCATTAAGAATTTTGATTTTTTAAAATAAATTGTTTCCCCTGTTGCAGCGTGAGCTTTTAAGCACGCAGTAACTAAACTTGCCCAGTCTTCTAGCAATCCAGAAATGGCATTAGTTACACCATCTTTGCTGATTCGATATAGCTTATCTTCAACTAGGTGTGTTGCTAATAAATAATCTAAGGCTGCTATCGCCCGTTTAGTCCATTCTTGCTTTCCAAAAATTTCTCCGGCCTCTATTAGATTTACTATCGCCCAGCAATTCCATGACAGAATAACTTTTTCATCCCTCATGGGTCTGATTCTTTTTTGTCTCTCGCGAATTAGAATCTCTTTTACTTTTTGGTAGCGAACGAGGTCACTTGGTTCTTTGCGACGCTGCAGCACTGACAATCCAGCTTCAAATGTGCCAGCTTCAGTAACGCTAAATTGATCTAGCGCCCATTTGGCGTCGGTCTCATCTAACAAATCCACAAACTGCGCTTTGCTCCAGCAATAAAAAGCCCCCTCTTCCCCTTCGCTATCTGCATCTATTGCTGCGGCAAAGGCGCCTTGTGAGGTAAGCATTTCTGAAAATAACCAATCAACGGTTTCTTCTACGATTCTTTTGAAATACGGAGTTGGCTTTAATCGGTATAAATGTGAATACACACCAAGTAGCAAGGCGTTGTCATAAAGCATTTTTTCAAAATGAGGAATGGTCCATTTATCATCAACACTGTAGCGAGCAAATCCACCAGCTAGTTGGTCATACATTCCTCCACGAGTCATTGAATAACAAGTAAATTCAACAAGTTCTAAATAGGCCGGATCATCCACTCTGGCGTAGTGTCTAAGCAAAAATTCTAAAGCCATACTCGGTGGAAACTTTGGGCTTGAGCCAAATCCATGATTGATCGGGTCAAACTGACGCATCAATTTTAATGCAGCATTTGCTGCTGTTTGTTCAGTAAATGTTTCAGCACTCAAGGCCGGTAAATTATTTTCAATCAAATGATTTGACAATCTCTCTGCTGCCTCAGACAAATCGTCGCGTCGGTTGTTCCAAGTATCGACTATTGCATTTAGTAGTTGAGGAAAAGTGACGTGACCTGCTGGCGCCGAAAGCGGAAAGTAAGTGCCTGCATAGAAGGGACGCAATTGGTGATCTAAGAAAACACTCATTGGCCAACCGCCGTGGCCGGTCATTGAAACAGTGGCTTGCATGTAAATATTGTCAATCTCTGGATGCTCTTCACGGTCAACTTTTATGCTTATAAAATTTTTATTTAGATACTCTGCGACCGCTTCATTTTCAAATGATTCGTGTGCCATCACATGGCACCAATGGCAAGCTGAGTAACCAATCGATAAAAAAATAGGTAAGTCTTGGGTTTTAGCCGCTAAAAACGCTTCCTCTGACCACTCGTACCACCACACTGGATTGTTCGCATGTTGTTGCAAATAAGGGCTAGTGGCATTGGCTAACCGATTTTTCATTACCTAGCGATCTGTTTTTCAACTCGAATCAAGATCCAGACTACTGCGCCACCAATTAAAAAAAGTAACAAGCTTTGCCCAATTGATTGATCAGGTACCAATAAATTTCGATCTTCATCTTGCCACGGCCAAAGTGCCCTCAATGACCCAAGCATCAATCCACTGAGAATTACTAAAGTTGCGCGGGCTTTGTTGTCTATAAGCCAACGCAGCAAAATTACAAAAGATGCTAATCCAAAAAATGCACCTAAAGCAAAGGTTGCAAGATAAGCAATATCTCTGTCATTTACTGCAGCAATAGTTGGTGCATAAATACCAATCGAAAGTAAAAAGAAGGAACCTGAAACCCCGGGCAAAACCAAGGCACAAATTGCAATAGCGGCAGCAAGAAAAATATTTAAATAGCTTGGATTAGTTATTTCTGAGGCAGGTAGCCCAGTTAAAAAAAATGCAAATGCCGCGGCAGCTAAGGCCAAAAGAAAGTCAGGTACTTTCCAGTTGCCTTTTGGAGTTTGTCGCACCATCTGGAAAGGAATTAAGATCCCGATCATTACTAACCCCGCAAATAGCGCCCGCAATTGAATCGGATAGGTCTCTAAGAGCGGCTCAATAATTCTTGCACCAAGCAAGAGCGCAGTAAACATTCCAATTAATACTGGAAGCAGCAAATACCAATCCAGATTCTTAAGTCCTTTGAATAGCTCTTTTGGTTTAGTAATTTTTAATAGTGCTTCAACAGCTAGAGCTGCTTGATTGATGATGCGCTCATAGATTCCTGTTATTAAAGCTATTGTGCCCCCAGATACGCCAGGAATTACTTCAGCAGTTCCAATCAAAATTCCGCGAACGAAATTTAATACACTGTTTTTCATAAGCAGCAAAACTATAGTTCAAGAATTTCTAGAATCTCGGATAAATGTCCGATGCCATGATCAAAATCCGTGATGTTGGTATCGGTGATTCCAAGTAGTAGCGCAATGGTTTTACAGCCAGCAGCCGAGGCACTTTTTAGACCAGCAATGGAATCTTCAACCGCATAACAAAGGTTTGGCGAAAGCTCCAAGCGCTCAGCTCCCAATTGAAAAGGTTCTGGGTGCGGCTTGCCTTGACTGACTTGATCTGCGGTAACTAGATTTTCAGGTATCGGCAAATTGACTGCGCTCAACCTTGCAATCGCTAAATCTCTGGTGCAAGAAGTAACAATGGTCCACGGAGTTCTAGTTTCAGCGAGATTTTCAAACAGTTCATATGCACCAGGATTTGCTTTAATGCCTTCGGTGTCTTCTACCTCTTTTTGAGTAATGACCTCAATCCAATGAGTAATTTCAGCTTCACTTCGATCAGACAGCAAGGTGCGAAGAGTTTGACCTGCTGGAATACCGTGAAACCCAACCAATTTCTCTAAAGGAATGCCCGCTTCATTTGCGGTACTAATCCAAGCACGTTTAATGGGTTCTGAAGAATCGATCAATGTGCCGTCTAAATCAAACAGAAGTCCTTTTGGCATATCTCTCACTCTATCTGGAACACTTTAAGTTGTGACGATTGAGATTAAGCCAATGCTGGAAGATGATTTTCCACCGCTAGTTGACTACTACCCTTGGCCCAAAGGTAGTTGGATTAGAGCAAACTTCGTTCAGTCATTAAATGGAAAAGTCACTGATAAGTCGGAAGAGCTCTTTCTGGCCAGCCAAAAAGATAAATATTTATTTCGCTATTTAAGAGCTACGGCTGACTGCATTTTAATTGGACGTAACACTGCGATTGGTCAGCCATATAAAGATGTCAAGATTTCCAAAAAATACCTAAGTTCGCGCCACACTCAAAAACCCTTACAAGTAATTATCGTTTCTAACAAATTAGATTTTGCTTCAGATTTTTTTACTGACTTTACGGATAAACCAATATTGCTAACCAACAAAAAAGCACTAGCTAATCATCAAGAAATCATGCCTTTTGTAGTCCCAATTGAATTAGGTGACGAAGCGGTAGACCTTAAGAAAATCAAGCTGACCTTGGCCGATCTTGGTTTTTTTAGAATTCTTTGCGAAGGCGGCCCAGAGCTAGTCACCCAGTTGGCCAATTTGGACCTGTTGGACGAAATTGATTTAACTATTTCGAGGCAACTAAAAAGCGCTCTGGAAAGCTCACTTTTTACTCAAAGTCTCAAATCTGAAAAAGAAGACCATTTTTACTTTCGCCAGATACTTTTTGATCATGAAAATCTGTTTGTGCGGATTTTAAAGAAATAATCTAGAATTCAATTTATGCAAGAAATCTCTCAAACTAAACCAGACGGCTCTAGCTTCCCGGTGACGAAGTCCGAAGCAGAGTGGAAAGCCTTGCTAGATCCTTTTGAATTTCATGTACTGCGCGAGGGTGGAACCGAACCGCCTGGCTCTGGACAGCTTCCGGCAGGTGAGAACAATATTTATCTATGTCGTGCCTGTGGATGCGAATTATTCTCGAGCAAAGAAAAATTTGAATCCCACTGTGGCTGGCCTTCGTTCTTTTCGCCGCTAGCGGAAAATCGAATTCTTGAGATTGAAGACTTTTCCCTAGGAATGCGTCGTACTGAAGTGCGTTGCGCCAATTGTGGATCACACTTAGGGCATGTTTTCGAAGGTGAGGGTTATCCGACTCCTACAGATCTTCGTTACTGCATTAATGCGGTTTGTCTAAAGACCGACGGCGCGTCTTAACTTCTGTCACATCTGTAACACCTACTCTTAGAGAGTGAATAGCACTCACCTTGAGCAATTCGAAAAAATTACTCAACTGGTAAAGGATGCCCCGCTAAGAGCTGAAATTGCAGTTGAAGAAGTTCCAGCCCCCATGCGATTAGCTCCTTATGCCTTAGCGATAGTTGCTGAGGTCCTGGAGGGCGATGAAGAATTAGCAAATGGGCGCTTAGTTCTTCTTTTTGATCCATCAGGTCAAGATTCTTGGGGTGGAACCACTCGCCTAGTTACATTTGCTCGCGCGCAGGTTGAATCTGACTTAGCTAATGACACTTTATTAACCCAAGTTGGCTGGACTTGGTTATTAGATTCCTTAACCAATCGCAAAGTTAAACCAATAAATCTTTCAGGCACCGTAACCAGAACTGCTAGTGAAGCATTCGGTGAACTGGAGCAACAGGAATTACCAGGAACAATCGAAATCAGAGCTTCCTGGACGATTTCACCTGATGAGGCGTCGGTACATACGGCCGCCTGGGGTGATTTGCTGTGCCAAGCTGCTGGCTTGCAGCCCATAGCTATAGACGCCACGCAGCTTAAAAAATATCGCTAAAACTTTTTCACCCTCCCAAGAGTCAAAATAAAAGACCTAGGGAGCTTATGACGGAAAACAACTCACCTAAAAATCAAGTTCCCCGAAGGCGCGTAGTCATTTTAAGTCGCGGAGAAAGATTAAGACTCATCTCTACAGCTAAACCCTTAATGAGCCAAAACATGTACAAGCAAATTGACTCACTCAAAGATTTATTTATTTTTACTCGAGATCATGGCACCGCAGACCAACTCATCTTAGACATCAAATATGCGCCACAACTAGATGGTCACACGATTAGAGAACTGCGAGATCTTGGCTGGAAGTCAATTTTATTGATACTTGAGCGACGCGATCGTTCAAAAATAAAAAAATTACTAAGCTTTAAATTAGAGCAAATATTAATTCTGCCTGAGAGAAAAATTAATTCTAAAATCGCGACTCGAATGACTGAAGGAGAGTTATTGATGATGCAACTTCTAGCAAATGGCTATAAAGTGCCGGCGATTGCTCAAAAATTAAAATGCTCTCCACAAACCATCAGAAGATCCCTTAAAAAGATGCTTGTAAGGCTTGGCTATAGCCGAAGAATTAGACTTTTGACTGATCTATTTAGAGAAGGTGCGCTTAAGTAAGAGCAATGGCCCAAACCCTCAAGCATTTTAAAAATCCTCCCGGTGGCATACCGGCTGTAATTGATAACGAAAAAACTCTTGAAAAAGCACTTTCAGAAATTGCCAGCGCACCTGGGCCGATTGCCATAGATGCTGAGCGCGCTTCCGGATATACCTACAGTCAAAGTGCTTACTTGCTACAAATCAAAAAAGCTTCAACCGAGACATTCCTAATTGATCCAACGCTAGAGCTTGACTATCAATCACTGCGAGTGGTGCTGAATCAAAGCCAATGGATTTTGCATGCAGCTACCCAAGACTTACCTTGTCTATACAACTTTGAGCTTAAACCCAACAAAATATTTGACACCGAATTAGCCGCAAGAATATTGGAGCTACCTAGAGTTAGTTTGCTTGGTTTACTTGAAGATCGACTTAAAATTTCTATTGACAAAGCTCACTCTGCAGTTAATTGGTCTTTGCGGCCACTCAAGTCCGAATGGCTTAGTTATGCCGCGTTAGATGTAGAGTTCCTGCACTCCTTACAGGATGATTTAACTCAAAGCTTAATAGAAAGTGAAAAATACACCGCTGCTGAAAAGGCGTTCGAAGCACTCTTAAGTTTCCAACCTAACCCTCCTCGCCCTGAAGCTTGGCGGGGTACTTCAGGAATTCATAAACTCTCTTCAAGAAAACAAGCGGCAATAGTGCGCGAACTTTGGCTAACTCGAGATGAAATTGCTAAAAGGGAAAATTTGGCGCCTCATCGAGTGTGCAGGGATGACAAAATAATTCAAGTGGCGCTAAGTCTGATGAGTAGCCGAGAGGACTTCAACAAAATCTTTAAAGA
Source organism: Candidatus Nanopelagicales bacterium (assembly GCA_023254955.1). The sequence goes on from JALRKC010000001.1 coordinate 30,121, forward strand.
TAAAAAAACTTCACCAGGTCACTTAGATGAACTTTTTTCTAGCTTTCAAGCCGCGCAAAAAATTTCAGCTGCCAATTGGCCCCCCTTGCGCTCAAGACGCGCCCCAGAGTAAAGTAGTGAATTACATAACTAAAATGTTATGTAATTCATTTGAGGGCTAATCCCCTCAGAAGGGCAAAAATTGCATAAAAAGATCTTGTTTGTGACCACCTTGATTTCTGCACTAACCATTGCGGCATGTAGCACCGGCACAAGTACTACCCCGGCTTCTGAAGAATCCAATACTCCTTCGGCAAGTGCTCAAAGCATCGTGGTCTACTCAGGCAGAAATGAGAATTTCATTAAGCCTTACTTTGATGAATTCGAAGCTCAAACCGGAATCAAAGTTGAAGCCCGTTATGGAGATTCTGCAGAATTAGCCGCCCAGATTTTAGAAGAAGGTAACAACTCACCTGCTGATGTCTTTCTTTCGCAAGATGCCGGAGCCATTGGTGCGGTAGCTGCAGCTGAGTTATTGCAAGAATTGAAGCCAGAAAGTTATGCAGAAGTCCCAACTCAATTCACTGATCCGAATGGGTTTTGGACTGGAATAACCGGACGCGCGCGAGTCGTAGCATATGACCCCGAATTAATTGAAGCAGATGATGTTCCTTCAACTATTGACAATGTCTTACAACCACAATGGCGAGGCTTGATTGGAATAGCTCCGGCAAATGCGTCTTTTCAGAGTTTTGTGACAGCAATGCGCCAAGTTCGTGGGGATGAATCAACTCTCGAGTGGCTAAAGGCTCTAGCGGCGAACGATCCAGTAATTTATGAAAAAAATAGCCAAATGATTGAAGCAATTGACGCAAAAGTTATTGGCTTAAGTTTGACCAATCACTACTACGTATACGAAGTTGCAGAATCTCTTGGCAAAACTTTAACTGTAAAAAATGGATTCTTTGAAGCTGGAGATGTTGGTAACTTATTAAATGTTAGCGCTTTGGGAATCTTGAGTACCAGCAAAAAAACTGATGCAGCCTATGCGCTTCTTGCGTACTTACTTTCTGCAGAAACTCAGCAAAAGTTTGTTAGCGGAACTTCTGAATATGCTGTTCTTCCAGGGGTCAATCCACCTGGAGACATGCCTAAGCTCGAAGATTTAGGTATTCCAGATGTTAAGTTAGGAGATCTTTCTGACGTCAAAAGAACTCAAGAGCTATTGACGGAAGCAGGGCTACTCTGAGTTTAAAAACTGCTCAAAAAGACTCTAGGTTTTATCGCCTAGGGTCTTTTTCGGCAACACCGAGATATCTACTCATATTTGGTGCGATCACTCTCTTCTTAGTATTAATTCCCCTTACCTATTTATTAGTGCGTGCTAGCGAAAACGGTTGGGAGGCCTTTTTTAATATCTTGTCTCGGCCTCGAACTATTAATACCTTGATAACTAGCCTTGCTCTATCGCTTGTGGTTGCCGCAGGATCGCTTTTTTTGGGCGTAAGTATCGCGCTAATTTTGGGTAAAACCAATACACCTCTAAGAAGATTGCTACTGATATTGATGCCGCTTCCTTTGGCGATACCTTCTTACGTAATCGCTTATAGTTACCTCGCAATAAATCCCTTTTTGAATGGTTTTTGGATTTCAGCACTAATTTTGAGCTTGGCGACTTTTCCTTTTGTGGCCATACCCACCTATGCACTAATTAGAAGAATTAACCTAAATCAAGAAGAGGTTGCAAGGACTCTTGGACTTAGCCCTCTTTCAGTGCTGACAAAAATTATCTGGCCACAAGTAAGAGTGGCAAGCTTTGCTGGCGCCCTACTCAGCGCGCTTTATGCCTTAAGCGAATTTGGCACCGTTGCCTTTATGCGGCTAGACACCTTTACACGAGTTATCTACACCATGTATCGAGCAACTTTTGATCGAAGTGGGGCGGCAAGTCTTGGGTTGATGTTATTAATGGTGAGTTTATTTGTAGTTTTTCTAGAGAAACGTTTTCGAGGTACCGCAAATCCGAGCATCACTATTTCAAGGTCTGGAGGTATTTTCAAGATTGGCTTGTGGAAGTATCTCACTCTTTCATTCGTTTTGACAATCTATTTTTTGACTTTAGTTTTGCCAGCTTACGTATTAATTACTCGAACACTTCAAGTCGGTACCAACATTAATTTTAGTAATATTTTTTCACTTACATTGAATACTGCACTTGTAGCATTTCTCGGTGCAACTATTGCCTTATTGCTTGCCATCCCAGTAGGTGTTTTAGGAGCAAGATTTAATTCCAAATTTGCAAGTCTCTTAGAAAAGAGTCTGCTTATTACCCACGCACTTCCAGGCGTTGTTGTGGGATTAGCGCTGGTGGCGTTAGGGGCCAGATACCTACCGAGCCTTTACCAAACTATCTATCTCTTAGCTTTTGCTTATGCGCTTTTATTTATTGCAAACTCCTTAGGAACGGTAAGAAGCAGCTTAGAAAAAATTCCACTAAAATTAGATGAGGTTTCAAGAAGTTTAGGTCAAACATTTGGTCAAACTTTTAAAAGAGTGATTCTGCCCATTGCCTCTCCTGGAATTCTCTCTGGCTGGCTTTTGGTTTTTGTCACTGCGATGAAAGAATTGCCCGCAACTTTGATGTTAAAACCAACGGGTTTTGAAACACTATCTACTTCACTGTGGACGGCCACCTCGATATCGCAGTTTGCCGAGGCCGCACCATTTGCCCTAGCTCTGGTTTTGATCGCCTCAGTGCCCTCTTACTTTCTAAACCGGCCAAATTTGGCAGAAAAAGATGCAATGCGAGAGAATACTCTTATATGACAGACATCAAAATCGACGGACTTTCAGTAAGTTTTGGAGAAGCCAAAGTTTTAGATGAGCTTTCATTATTTGTCCCTTCACAAAGTTTAGTTGCGGTGCTTGGCCCCTCAGGTTGCGGAAAATCCACCTTGCTTCGCGCGATAGCTGGTTTTGTTGCACCGAAATCTGGCACGATTCGCTTTGGCACTACTTTGATGAGTGTTTCTAGTGTGCAAGTGCCACCTGAAAGAAGAAATGTTGGGTACGTTCCTCAAGAGGGAGCACTTTTCCCTCACTTAACTGTCAGAAAAAATGTTGGGTTTGGTTTAGCACGCAGTAAGACATCTGAAAAAAGAATTGATGAAATGCTTAAACTTGTCGGCCTTAGTGAGCTTAGCGATCGCTTCCCTCATCAATTGAGTGGTGGTCAACAATTTCGAGTTGCAATAGCTCGCGCTTTAGCGCCGGCACCAAATGTAATGTTGCTAGATGAGCCGTTTTCGGCTTTGGACGCACAGCTCCGTGAAGAATTAAGGCAAGAGATTAAAAGAATCTTAAAAGAAACAAAAACCACCACTTTGCTTGTAACTCACGATAGAGAAGAAGCCCTAGTTATGGCCGATTTAGTTGCACCTATGAAAAACGGCAAGATCGTGCAATTAGGAACTCCCGAAGAGGTTTACAACAACCCAGTTGGCATAGAAACTGCAGTTAGTACTGGCGATGCCTTAATGGTGCCGGCAATAAAAACAAAATCTGGAAGGGTGTACACGCCACTTTCTAGCACTCAGCCGGCTAGTGGGCAATTAGGAACCGTGATTATTCGACCAGAAGAAATTGAAATTACTTTAAGCAAGACCAAAGCGAATGCAAAAGTTTCTGAAATTGAATATTTCGGACATGATGCTTTAATTCATTTAGAGTTACCGGACAGCACAAAAGTTTCAGCGCGAGTAACTGCACCAGTTGCGGTAAAAATTGGTGACCGGGTAACCGCTAAACAAACAGGGCCCGTCCGCTTCTTTAATAAAGATTAGATTCCCGCCAACTGCCGCAAAACGTAGGGCAAAATTCCTCCATGTCGAAAGTACTCTGCTTCTCCAGGGGTATCTATTCGAACTCTTGCTTCAAATTTTGTTTCATCCCCATTCGAATTTTTGGCTACAACTTTTACCGTTGAGGGAATTACTCCGTCATTTAAATTGGTAATGCCTTCGATTGAAATCTCTTCTTCGCCATTTAGCCCTAAGGAATCTGGGTTTTCTCCATCCTTAAATTGCAAAGGAAGCACTCCCATTCCCACTAAATTACTGCGATGAATCCTTTCGTAAGACTCAGCAATGACTGCCCTAACTCCAAGTAGCGCTGTTCCTTTTGCTGCCCAATCTCGCGACGAGCCCGAACCATATTCTTGGCCGGCAAAAATGACTAGCGGAATATTTTTCTCTTGATAAGCGCTCGAAGCATCAAAAATTGAGGTTGTCTCATCGTTAATAAAGTTCTTAGTAAAACCACCCTCAACTCCTGGTACCAACTTATTTCTTAGACGAATATTTGCAAAAGTTCCGCGAATCATGACTTCATGATTTCCCCGTCGAGAGCCGTAAGAATTGAAGTCTTTCTTGTCGATTCCGTTTTCAATCAAATATTTACCAGCTGGACTATCGACTTTAATGTTTCCTGCTGGTGAGATGTGGTCGGTAGTTACTGAATCTCCTAACCAAGCTAAGACGCGAGCCGCTTTAATGTCAGTTACTGGCTTAGGAGTTGTTGGCATGTTGTCAAAGTAGGGTGCCTTTCGAACATAGGTGCTTTTTTCTTCCCAATCAAAGACTGCCCCTTGAGGTGTTGGCAAATTCTGCCAACGCTCATCCCCTTTGAAAACATCTTCATAACGGCGCGCAAACATCTCTTGATCAATACTTGCGCGAATAGTTTGAGTTATTTCTTCGCTAGTGGGCCAAATGTCTTTTAGATACACCGGATTTGAATCAAGATCAAAACCCAATGGATCTTTAGTTAGATCTAAATTCATAGTGCCAGCAATTGCATAAGCTACAACTAATAGTGGCGATGCCAAGTAATTCATTTTTACATCTGGATTTATTCGGCCCTCGAAATTTCTATTTCCACTTAGCACCGCGGCAACTGAAAGGTCTTGTTGGTTTATCGCTTCAGAGATTTCTACCGGCAGTGGCCCACTGTTACCGATACAGGTAGTGCATCCGTAGCCAACTAGGTCAAAACCTAGTTTTTCTAAATAGGGAGT
>JALRKC010000020.1 GCA_023254955.1 Candidatus Nanopelagicales bacterium
GTAGTTGCGATTTTAGATACCAACTGCGATCCAGATGAAGTAGATTTCCCAATTCCAGGCAATGATGACGCAATTAGATCAATCGGGTTATTAACTCGAGTAATTGCAGATGCAACAGCCGAAGGCTTAATGGCAAGAGCTTCAAGAAATGCAAATGCCGATTCACCAGTAGCTGAACCATTAGCTGAGTGGGAAAAGGAATTGTTAGAAGGCGCTTCACCGGAAGTCGCAGCTGAAAAGCCAGAGGGAACTAATTAAAAAATTGTAAGTTGAGTGCCGAGAGAAATCTCGGCACTTTTAATGAAAAGGAATAAATAACATGGCGAATTACACCGCCCAAGATGTCAAGACTTTACGCGAGGCAACTGGCGCAGGAATGATGGATTGTAAAAAAGCGCTTGATGAAACCAATGGAGACTTCAACGCGGCAGTGGAATTATTGCGAGTAAAAGGCGCGAAGGATGTAAATAAGCGTGAAGGCAGAGTTGCCTCAAGTGGTTTAGTTGCTGGAATTGTAGAAGGTGACAGCAAGGGCGCGCTAGTTGAAGTTAATTGTGAAACCGACTTTGTTGCCAAAACTCCAGACTTCATTGAGTTGGGTGACAAAGTTGCGAAGCATATTTTAGATACCAATCCAAAAGATGTAGAAAGCTTGCTTTCGAGTGAATTAGAAGCCGGCAAATCAGTTCAACAAGCTCTAGATGAAGCTAATGCGGTGATGGGTGAGAAAGTTGAAATTAAAAAGTTCTCAAGACTTGAAGGTGGATATGTGCATGTCTACCTACATAAGCCAGACCCAGCACTACCAGCCGGTGTTGGCTCAATTGTTCAGATTGATGTGGTTAACGAACAAGTTGCAAAAGATTTAGCGCAACAGGTAGCAGCAATGGCACCCCTTTATTTGTCCCGAGAAGAAGTTCCACAAGAAGTGATCGAAACTGAGAAGCGTGTGGCAGAACAAACCGCAAAAGAAGAAGGAAAGCCGGAAGCTGCCATTGCCAAGATCGTAGAAGGCCGTGTTGGCTCCTATTTCAAGGATTTTTGCTTAGTAGAGCAGGCCTGGGTCAGAGACAACAAGAAAACCATCAAGAATCTATTAGAAGATAATAAAGTGAATGCGAAAGCATTTGCTAGATACAAGGTGGGACAAGCGTAGATGCCTTACAAAAGGGTGCTCTTAAAACTCTCGGGCGAAGCATTCGCTGGCGGAGGGGGATTAGGAGTTGACCCGGATGTAGTTGCAGATATAGCCCAACAAATTTCTAACGTAGTACAAAGCGGAACTCAAGTTGCCGTTGTTATTGGTGGCGGCAATTATTTTCGTGGAGCACAACTTTCTGAAAGAGGAATGGACAGAGCTCGCGCCGATTACATGGGCATGCTCGGTACAGTGATGAACTGTTTGGCCTTGCAAGACTTCTTAGAAAAAATAAATGTAGACACTCGCGTTCAAACTGCAATCACCATGGGGCAAGTTGCCGAAAATTATGTTCCAAGAAGAGCTGAACGACACCTAGAAAAAGGAAGAGTAGTTATTTTTGGCGCTGGGTTAGGTGCTCCCTTCTTTTCTACGGATACCACGGCTGCTCAAAGAGCCTTAGAAATTGGCGCAGAGGTGGTATTGATGGCCAAAGGCGTCGATGGTGTTTATTCGGATGACCCCAGAAAAAATCCTCAAGCAGAAAAGTTTGATGAACTTACTTACGATGATGTTTTGCAAAAGAATTTAAAGGTAGCTGACGCAACAGCCATAAGCTTGTGCCGTGATAATAAATTGCCCATTTTAGTTTTTAATTTGCTAGAAAACGGAAATATCAAACGAGCAGTAAATGGTGAAAAAATAGGCACCATTATTCGGGGAGCATAAAGATGATTGATCAAGTTTTAAGTGAAGCTCAAACAAAAATGGATAAGGCTCTAGAAGTAGCTAAAGAAGACTTCACTACTATTCGGACTGGTCGTGCCAATCCAGCGATGTTCAACAAAATAAATGCGGATTACTACGGCACGATGACTCCTTTAAGCCAAATGGCTTCGATTCAAATCCCAGAGGCAAGAATGGTGATCATCACCCCTTACGACAAGGGAGCTATGGCAGCAATTGAAAAAGCCATTATGGAAAGTGATTTAGGGGTTAATCCGAGCAACGATGGAAACGTAATTAGAGTTCCCTTGCCGCAATTAACAGAAGAGCGTCGCAAAGAGTACATAAAATTGGCAAAAACCAAGGCAGAAGATTCAAAGGTCTCAATACGCAATATTCGTCGCCACGCTAAAGAAACTTTAGAAAAATTGAAGAAAGATGGCGAGGTTGGCGAAGATGACGTTAAGCGAGCCGAAAAAACCTTAGATGAAAATACCAAGAAACATGAATCTCAAATTGATGAGTTGTTAAAGCACAAAGAAGCCGAACTGCTCGAGGTCTAAATGACTAATGAAACCGAGCAAAAGCCGGGTCGCAATGTTCCAGCGGCAATTGGGGTCGGCTTATTTCTACTATTTGCGGTTTTTTTCTCACTCACCTATATAAAAGAATTCTTCTTTTTTGTTGCGTTAGTGGCATTGAATTTAGGAGCTTATGAGTTCATAACCACGATTAAGCGACAGAAAAATATTCAGATTTCAAATTGGGTGGTTTCCTTTTCCTTAGCGGCAATCTTGGTCGCCTCTTTGGGCTTTGGGGAAATTGGCTTAGTTGGTTCGCTAGCCGTTGCCTTGGCGTTAGCTTTTGTGGTCCGATTAAAAGATGGTTCAGAGGGAATTTTTGTAGATTCTTCTGCGGTAACTTTTTTGTTGATTTATTTAGGTGTTTTTGGCGGAGTCACCATGTTGATGTTGCGGCAATCGAATGGAGCTTATTTAGTTGCTACCTTTATTTTGCTAACAGCATTAAGTGACACTGGCGGATATTTAGTTGGATCATTTATTGGTAAACACCCAATTTTGCCCAAGCTCTCCCCAAAGAAGTCTTGGCAAGGTTTAGCCGGCTCTGTTTTGTTTGCTGGGCTTTTTGGAATATTTATCGTGCCGCTGTGGTTTGGAATATCAAGTGAAAAAGGATTATTAATTGGAGTTGCTCTAGCAATTTTTGGCACAATTGGAGATTTTTTCGAAAGCGCGATTAAGCGAGACTTAGGGGTAAAAGATTTTGCGAAGTCGCTTCCGGGTCATGGGGGAATGATGGATCGATTAGATTCATTGGCATTCAATTCAATCGCGGCTTGGATACTCTTTGGAATATTCTTAGGATTTTAAGTGGCTAAAAAACCGCCGGTGCATATTGCGGATTTAGATTTGGCAGAGCGCAAAGCCAGGGCAATTGATTTGGGAATTCCGGCATTTAGAGCCGATCAAGTCAGTAGGCAGTGGTTCTCTCGATTTTCAGACGATTCCAGCGAATGGACTGACTTGCCCGAAAAAGAAAGAGGCAAAATTGCCGAGAAGCTCGCCCCTGAATTAATTAATAAGGTTCGGGAATTAACTACCGATCAAGGTGAGACAGTTAAAACCCTTTGGAAGCTATTCGATGAAAAATTTGTAGAAAGTGTCTTGATGCATTACCCAAATCGCACCACGGTGTGTATTTCTTCTCAAGTTGGATGCGGTATGGCTTGTCCGTTTTGCGCAACGGGACAAGGTGGCTTAAAAAGAAATTTGAGTGCAGCAGAAATTGTGGCACAGGTGCAAGCTTCTGCTCGATATGCCGATAGAGGATTGTTACCTAATAAAGATGCGAGACTTTCTAACATAGTTTTTATGGGTATGGGTGAACCTCTAGCTAACTTTGATGCAGTTGTGACCGCGATTAAAAGAATTACTCAGCCACAACCAGAGGGCCTAGGTATTTCAGCTAGAAATGTAACAGTATCCACGGTTGGGCTGGTTCCACAAATTATGAAACTCGCTGAAGTTGGCTTGCCTCTTCGGTTAGCTTTAAGTTTGCATGCACCAGATGATGAGTTGCGCGATGAGTTGGTTCCGCTAAATAAGCGCTATCGGATAAGCGAAGTTTTAAAAGCGGTTTGGGATTACTCAGATAAGGTAAAAAGAAGAGTTTCAATCGAGTATGCCCTGATCAAAGATATTAATGATCAAAAACATCGGGCGGCACTTTTAGCCAAGCGCCTTAAAGGGAAAATGGTCCACGTAAATCTGATTCCGCTAAATCCCACACCAGGCTCCAAGTGGACTGCTTCAACTCAAAAATCTCAGCAAGATTTCGTTGAGACCCTGCAAAATGCTGACATAAATGTGACTGTTCGCGACACTCGTGGCAGTGATATTGATGGTGCCTGCGGACAATTAGCCGCAAGGGCAGGCGATCCTAAATAGAGCCATTTTTACTACAAAACCTTGATCGTTGCTCTTTTTACTGACTTACCGGCATAATGAGGCGCAAGCATCGTGTACCTTTAAGCGAAACGTTGGAGGTTTAGTGCGCTCATCATTGCCAATGGCTAGAAAAAAACTTTCTAAAGGTTTTATTGTTCTATTTCTGGCATTAGTTTCAGCGCTAGCAGGTCACCCCGCCTATGCTGATTCAGTCGGTGATGAATTTAAGGACCGAATTTCTGGAAATGTGCAGTTTGAGGGCACCCCGCTTGAAGGTGTTTTAATCAAAGTCTCGGGTCAGGGTTATGAAGCTGAAGTCGTCACCGATGCTGAGGGAAAGTGGCGTGTAGGTGTTCCATCAAAAGGGGATTATGAAGTCACGCTGGTCGAGGATACTTTGCCGGAGGGCATTGCTGTGCTTGAAGGTGGGTCAACTCAGTTAGTAACCGTTGGTCCAGGTGGTCGGGTATCAAAAAATTTTTTTATAGGTGAAGGCGAAAGAATTACCGTAAGTCTTACCGATCAGGTAGTTGCTCGCGTTATTTATGGCTTAAATTTTGGATTGATGCTTGCGTTGGCAGCAATTGGATTGTCATTAGTTTTTGGAACAACAGGTCTTTCAAATTTCGCCCACAGCGAAATGGTTACTTTTGGTGCGATTATTTCACTCATTTTGGTAAATGTCATAAGTGTGCCCATTTTGTTGGCTTTGCCACTCGCTGTAGTTATTAGTGGGCTAATGGGATGGGGGCTTGATGCTGGGCTCTGGACGCCATTGCGTCGTAAGGGTCTGGGACTGGTTCAGCTCATGATAGTTAGCATCGGTCTCTCTTTAGCAGCTCGCTATGTTTATCAGTTCATAATTGGCGGGGGAACGGAACAGCTTCCTGGAGCCACCGCCCCCAAAATGCAATTGTTCGGTGCAGTGGTTCTGAGTTGGGTAGATATTGCAAGTATGGCTATAAGCTTGGTCGCGATTTTGATTTTTGCTTATTGGTTGATTTTCACAAAAATCGGAAAGGCGACTCGTGCAATTTCGGATAACGCTTCACTTGCTGCCGCATCCGGAATTGATGTTGATCGTGTAATTCGAATTGTGTGGATTCTTGCAGCTGCACTAGCCGGTTTAGCCGGTATTTTATGGGCTTATTTTCGGCCGGGCATTAAGTGGGATATGGGTGCGCAAATTTTGCTGCTAATTTTTGCTGCGGTAACACTTGGAGGGCTGGGTACCGCATTTGGGGCGCTTTTGGGTGCGTTAATTGTGGGAGTCTTGATCGAGACATCGGCGCTTATTATCCCGAACGATCTCAAATATGTAGGAGCCCTAGTCGTATTAATTGTAATTTTGCTATTTAGACCACAAGGAATTTTGGGCAAAAAAGAAAGGATTGGTTGAGAAAAATATGGATTGGGGATTTATTCTTTCAAATACCGCTGCTCAGCTACTTAGTCCAGCTACCTTTGCCTTCGCCCTTGCAGCCATGGGGCTTGCCTTGCATTTTGGATTTGCGGGCTTGCTGAATTTTGGTGTAGCCGGATTCATGGCCATCGGAGCTTACGGTTATGCGATCTCCATGTTGACCTTTGGATTAGCGTGGTGGGGAGGGTTGCTGGTCGGTATTATCGGCGCTGTTTTGTTTGCAATTGTGCTTGGAATCCCAACTTTACGATTACGTGGTGATTATTTGGCAATTGTTACCATCGCCGCGGCTGAGATTGTGCGCTTGCTCTTCTTAACAACCGCGTTTACCGAAGTCACTGGTTCAGCTGACGGCTTGAGCGGCTATCACGCAAGTTTTAGAGAAAGTAACCCATTTGCACCAGGTACTTACGGCTTTGGTCCATGGCAATACAACGAAATAGACTTATGGGTTTTGACAGTAGGTCTAACTATATTGATCATCGCAACTTTGTTTGTTTGGCGAATTGTAAAGAGTCCATGGGGAAGAGTTTTAAAGGGCATTAGAGAGGATGAAGATGCGGTAAGAGCCCTCGGTAAAAATGTTTTCGCTTATAAGATGCAGGCATTAATAATCGGAGGTGTGATAGCCGCACTCGGCGGATTTGTCTACGCCCTCCCATCCGCTGTTAGCCCCGGTGTTTATGTGACGTCATTAACCTTTTTTGTTTGGACGGCACTTTTATTGGGTGGAGCTGCTACTGTTTTTGGCCCCATACTTGGTGCTGTAATTTTCTGGGTTTTGCAAGCTTTTTTAACAAATGTTCTACCAGAATTAGTTAAAGCAGGACCCTTAGACTTCTTAACTTCTCAACAATCTTCGACCATCAGGTTTATTTTAGTGGGAGTGGGATTAATGCTAATTGTAATTTACCGACCTCAAGGGATCTTTGGCGATAAAAAGGAGTTGACCTTTGTCAAATAATTCTGTGCCAAACAAATCTTTGGACTTACACGTTGGAGAAGCGAAGCCGGGGTGTGCAAAAAAAGACCCCATAATGATCGTTGACAAGCTAACTAAGAGTTTTGGTGGGCTGAAGGCGGTAGATGTTGATCACCTTGAGATCCCAAGGAATGCCATAACGGCCCTTATAGGACCTAATGGTGCAGGTAAAACAACACTTTTTAATTTGTTAACTGGGTTTGACACAGGAGACACTGGAACATGGCTCTTTAATGGTAAGAAATTAGCCGGTGTACCAGCTTTTAAGGTTGCGCAGCTAGGTGAGGTAAGAACCTTTCAATTAACTAAGGCTTTAAGCCTATTGACCGTGCTTGAAAACATGAAGTTAGGTGCAAAAAATCAAAAAGGTGAAAAATTATTACCATCACTCTTGCCGGCTATTTGGAAATCTCAAGAGAAACAAGTGGAAGAAAAAGCAATCGAAATTCTAAAGAAATTCAAACTTTATGAGAAGAAAGACGATTTTGCGGCCAGTCTTTCTGGTGGTCAGAGAAAACTCCTAGAGATGGCTAGAGCCTTAATGATCGATCCAACCTTAGTGATGTTGGACGAACCGATGGCGGGTGTGAATCCTGCTTTAACAGAATCCCTGCTTGAGCATATTTTGAATCTTAAATCTTCTGGAATGACAGTTCTATTTATCGAACACGATATGCATATGGTGCGCCATATTGCAGATTGGGTAGTAGTAATGGCGGAAGGCAAAGTTGTTGCCGAAGGAGAAGCACATTCCGTAATGAAGGATCAAGCCGTAATTGATGCATATTTAGGAAGTCATCAAGAATTAGATTTGGGTGAGGTTACAGGTCGGGTGAACAAATGAAATCACAATTACCAGTAGTTGAAATTAAGGATTTAGTTGCTGGTTACCTGCCTGGAGTAAATATTCTTAATGGTGCAAATTTGGTGGCAAACCAAGGTGAATTAATTGGAATCATCGGTCCAAACGGCGCGGGTAAATCGACGCTACTCAAAGCAATATTCGGGCAAGTAAAGGTTAGATCAGGATCCGTAAGTTTAAACGGAGAAGACATTACCGGATTAAAAGCTGAGAAATTAGTTAGTAGGGGCGTAGGGATGGTTCCACAAAATAATAATGTATTCCCAAGCCTAACTATTGAAGAAAATTTACAAATGGGAGTTTATCAAAAACCTCAATTATTTAACGAGAGATTAGATTTTGTATTAAGTCTTTTTGCTGAATTAAAAAATAGATTAAGTCAAAGAGCAGGATCACTCTCTGGTGGAGAGAGGCAAATGGTTGCAATGGGTCGGGCATTAATGATGAATCCGACAGTTTTATTGTTAGATGAGCCTTCCGCTGGCTTATCACCTGTTCGGCAAGACGAGGCATTCATTCGAGTCTCAGACATTAACAAAGCTGGTGTGACCACAATCATGGTTGAACAGAATGCTCGCAGGTGTTTGCAGATTTGCGACCGCGGATATGTGCTGGACCAGGGCAAGGATGCCTATTCGGGCTCTGGAAGGGAGCTACTGAACGATCCCAAGGTAATAGGTCTTTATTTGGGTACATTGGGCGCATAGTAGGGAATTTTTGCCGATTTGTTATCTAGATGTGATTTTTTCGACTTGAATCAAGTCCGATATCCACATACCGTTGTGCAGTGGCTCTATAAAAAGAGCCTAACTACCCTATTGATCAATAAGGAGAAAAATGGGTTTATTTGAAAAGCAGTCAAAACTGTTTAAGAGTTTAATGATTCTTGGCGTTTCTGCTTTGGTTCTAGCTGGATGCTCTAGCTCAGAAACCGCAGAAGAGGCTGCTCCAGAAGAAACCACCGAACAGGAAGCGGCGCCAGCTGGAGATCTTGATCTCTTGATTGGTACTGCACTACCTCAAACTGGAAACCTTGCATTCCTTGGACCACCAGAAGAAGCTGGTGTGGCGCTTGCTGTTAAAGACATCAATGACGCTGCCAAGGGCATAAGCGTTACCGTTGAATACGGTGATTCTGGAGATACGGACAACAAGGCTTACGAGACTGAAATTCCACGTCTTCTTGGTTTAGGCGTTAAAGCAATTATTGGCGCCGCTTCGTCTGGTACATCATTGCAATTCATCGACCAAGTTGTTGGTGCAGGTGTAATTCAATTTTCGCCTGCAAACACTTCAGCTGCCTTTACCACGTATGACGACAATGGCTTGTACTTCCGTACTGCGCCATCAGATGTACTACAGGGTGAGGTTCTTGGAAATCTAATTGCTGAAGATGGACACAAGAATATTTCCATGATCGTTTTGAACGACTCCTATGGAACCGGGTTAGCTCAGTTCACCACTGATGCCTTCGAGGCAGCAGGCGGAACTGTACTGGCTGCACCTACTTACAACACAGGAGATACCAACTTCACTTCACAAATTAGCGAAGCGTTGGCTGGAAATCCAGATGCTATTGTGTTGATTACCTTCGAAGAAGTTAAGACCATTCTTCCTGAATTACTAAGTCAATTCCCAGCGGAAAACTTGTATTTCGTGGACGGAAACTTAGCTAACTTCAGCGAGGTTCTACCTGCAGGTTCATTAACCGGAGCAAAGGGAACTTTGCCTGGCTTGACAGGCGACGTCACTGCTTTCAATAACCGCCTAAATGAAAACTGGATGGCTGAAGGCAATGAAGATCTAGGTGGCGTATTCGCGTATGGCCCAGAGTCATACGACGCAATTGTTCTACTAGCTCTTGCTTCGTTAGCCGCTGGTTCAACCGAAGGTGCTGACATTGCTGCCAAGTTGCAAGAAGTGTCAGGTGGATCCGGAAATGGTACGAAGTGCACCAGCTTTGCTGAATGTGCTGACATCATTAACGGTGGTGGAGTGGCCGACTATGACGGAAACTCTGGCCCAATTACCTTCAACGAAGTTGGAGATCCAACTGAAGCTGAAATTGGAGTATACATTTACAAGGAAGACAATACCTACGAAGTTTACGCAGGTTAATCTTCTTTCTCAAAAGGCCTGAAGAGAAATCTTCAGGCCTTTTGCTTTTATTTTTTGACGAGCAATTTAAATAACTTGCTGAAAATTGAAGTTTTAGCTCTACCGCTCTCAAATCGATCACTAGTTTTCGCAAGTAAGGTACTGAGATTTACCCCTAAATATCTAAGGGGCTCTACCTCCCACTCTTTAGATTTGTGATTTACCCAAGGTAGCTGAACTAAGTTGGTATCGCGCTCGAGAATTAGATCTGCAAGAGTTCGACCAGCAAGATTGCTGGTGCCGACACCATCTCCAACATAACCACCAGCAGCAGCTAGGCCGGTAGCTTGATCAAGGGAGATAAATGAACTCCAATCGCGGGGTATACCAAGCGGCCCACCCCAAGTGTGAGCCACTTTAAAATCTTTCAGCTGTGGTAACAGTTCTTTTAAGGTTTTTTCTAAGTCATTGTGAGTTTTCTTGTGTTGCTCAAGACTTGGTTTGATTTTTGACCCAAAGGCGTAAGGAGCCCCCCTGCCTCCGAAAGCAATTCGGTTATCGAGAGTTCTTTGTCCATAAATAATGGTGTTTCGAAAATCTGCAAAGGTTGCTCGATTCTTTAACCCAATGCTGGCTATTGCTTCTTCTGGAAGCGGTTCTGTGGCAATCATCAATGAATAGACAGGAATTAGATCACGTCGGTGATTATTAAAAGTTGGCGTGTAACCTTCAGTAGCTCTTACTACGTATTTACTTTTGATCTTGAAGTTCTTGGACTTTATTTGATGAGGTGCGATCTCTTCAGATGGGGAGTTCTCATAAATTTCAACACCCAGCTTTTCAACAACTGAAGCAAGCCCTAAAACCAATTTTGCAGGATTTATAGCGGCACAATGAGGGGTAAAGGTACCTCCATAAACATTCGAGGC
>JALRKC010000021.1 GCA_023254955.1 Candidatus Nanopelagicales bacterium
GGCGCCTTACTCGTTCCACTAACAAATAAATACTTCAAGTGGAATCCAAAAATAACTGCAATTAGCATTGCCCTAATTACTTTGGCGCTATCGCTGGTAATCGGTGTCAATTTTGATAGAAGCTCTTCTTCACTTACTCAATTTGACTTCAAGGTGAACTGGTATCGGTTTAGTATTAGTGTTACTAACTGCAGTTTTAACACCAATTGTTTTATGGGCAGACTTCCATGCAGCAGTTAAGCGACCAGTGCTTTACTCCTCTTTAATTTTGCTCTTAACTGGTAGCGCTAACTTAATCTTTTTAGCGAGAGACCTCTTTTTGTTCTATGTGTTCTTTGAGGCGATGTTAATTCCGGTATTTTTTCTGATCGGAATTTACGGGGGAGTAAATCGCTCTAAAGCAGCGATGAAATTTTTGCTTTATGGTTTAGCTGGTGGTTTAGCGATGTTGGCTGCAATTGTTGCCTTGACATTGATTGCAACTTCACAATTGCAACGCAGCACCTTTGATATTGCAACTTTGAGTCAAAGTATTTCATTAACCTCCACTCAAGAGTTTTGGTTATTTGTGGGATTCTTTATTGCTTTTGCTATCAAGGCTCCTATGGTTCCTTTGCACACTTGGCTTCCAGATGTTGCCCAAGAGGCAACCCCTGGTACTTCAACAATGTTGATAGGAATTTTGGACAAGATCGGCACTTTTGGAATGATCGCTCTGGTGTTGCCATTGTTTCCAAACACTTCTGCGCAACTAGCTCCCTGGATTATTGCGCTAGCGGTAATAAGCGTTATCTATGGTGCGATTTTGGCAATTGGTCAAAAAGAGATGCGCCGACTATTTGCCTACACTTCAATTTCACACTTTGGTTTCATCGTGATGGGTATTTTTGCCTTCACGACTGTGGGCATTGCGGGTGCAACTTTATATATGGTTGCCCACGGCCTATCAACAGCGGCTTTGTTCTTAGTGGCTGGTCATTTAATTAAACAAAGAGAAACCTCCTTAATTGCAAACTATGGAGGCCTAACCAAAGTAGCTCCAGTTATGGCTGGCCTATTTTTGATGGCGGCATTATCTGCCTTAGCCCTGCCGGGAATGGCGGGCTTTGTTTCAGAATTTATGGTTTTGACTGGTGTATACCAGCGCTATCAATTAGCGGCAATCATTGCTACTTTAGGAATTATTTTGGCAGCTATTTATATGCTCTGGCTTTACCAAAGAGTTTTCACAGGACCTGAGAATGAAAAATCTAGCTTGATTAAAGATTTAGATAAAAAAGAAGTATGGCCTTTGGTTCCAGTTTTTGCTTTACTTATCGTTTTCGGCTTCTGGCCACAACCCGTTCTGCAAACCATTGAAAAATCAGTAGAAAATGTTATGCAACAGGTTAGTGCTCAAGATCCAGACCCATTTTTTGCCGTTGAAAACAAGGAGCAAAATTGAGAATTCCTACTCCGCTAATTGAATATGCCTTAATCTTGCCGATGCTGATCGTTTTTGCTGGTGCGGTAATAAGTGTCGGCTTTGAAGCATTCATCTCAAACAAAAATCGCAGGCAAGCGCAAATCTTTTTAACCATCTCAACTTTAGCGTTGGCCTTGGCTTCTTTGGTAATTATTGGAAACACCTTTTCTCGCTCATTAGCTGTCGAGGGAACCATTGCTTTTGATGGCCCCGGAGTTTTCATGCAATTTGTAATTTTGTTAACTTCAATTCTTGCCACGATGATCATGGCTGAGCGAAAAGTTGACCCAGCAGGAGATGCATTCGCTGCCCGCTCCTCGGCGGTAGCAGGTGGTCAAGATGAAGCCATCGTCACCAAGATGGGCTTAGTGCAAACTGAGGTTTGGCCATTATTACTTTTCTCAGTTAGTGGAATGTTACTTTTTGTTAGCGCAAATGACTTTTTAGTGCTCTTTGTAGGTTTAGAAGTAATGAGCTTGCCGCTTTATCTATTGGCGGCAATGGCAAGGCGAAAAAGATTGCTCAGTCAAGAAGCCGCCTTAAAGTATTTCTTGCTCGGCGCATTTGCAAGTGCGATTTTGCTTTTTGGAATTGCCTTAACTTATGCCTATACGGGTGAATTAAATTTTGGTGCAGTTTCTGCTGGGATTAGCGCAAATAACAACGCTGCTGGATTACTCACGGCGGCAGTTGCCTTAGTTGCGGTGGGGCTGCTTTTCAAAGTTGGCGCAGTCCCATTCCACCAATGGGTACCTGACGTTTATACCGGCTCGGCAACTGTAGTAACTGCATTTATGGCGAGTGCGGTAAAAGTTGCTGCAATTGGTGGATCGCTAAGAGCATTTTTCGTTGCCTTCGGTGGCTATGCCTGGGATTGGCGCCCCATGTTTTGGGCCGTTTCTATTTTGACAATGATCGTTGGAAGCATCGTGGCCTTGTCACAAATTGACGTTAAGCGCATGCTTGCTTATTCATCGGTTGCTAATGGCGGATTTATTCTGATCGGATTTGCTTCAACATCTAGAGCAGGAACCGCCGCAATTTTGTTCTACTTACTGACTTATTCACTAGCAACCCTAGGCGCTTTTGCCTTGGTGAGTTTAGTTAGAGATCCATCAGGAGAATCAAACAACATCACGCGCTGGAAGGGTCTAGGTAAGAAATCACCATTAGTAGCTGGTTTATTCGGTTTTTACCTTCTTTCTTTTGCCGGAATTCCTCTTACAAGTGGATTTGTTGCCAAGTTCACACTGTTCGTTGCAGCAGTTTCTGGTGGCGCTTTGCCGTTGGTATTGGTTGGTGTCGTGGCTAGTGTGATTGCTGCATTCTTCTATATCCGAATTATTATTTTGATGTTTTTCTCTGATCCTGATCCGGATGGCCCAGTGGTTGTTGTGCCAAGCAAAATTACGGCTGGCGCGATTGCTTTCACTTCGGTAGCCTCAGCGGTATTAGGAGTGTTTCCACAATGGGTGATCGATTACGCGAGTTCGGTGTCGGTGTTTCTCAGGTGAGCACAATGCGAGCCAGAGATTTAGAAATCTCTGACCCGGCTCTCGCCCAATTTATTGCTGATGGGCTTGAAAGAACCGAAAAACTTCTTGAAGTTGAATCTGTTTCAATGTTTGACCCACTTACAGAGATTTCGCAGCATCTACTTAAAGCCGGCGGTAAAAGAATTCGACCAGTTCTAGTTTTTATCGCTGGTCGCTTTGGTCAACCAGACTTAGAACGCTTAGCCAAAGTAGCGGCAGCGATTGAATTTACTCACGTTGCAACTTTGTATCATGACGACGTAATGGATGAAGCCAAAGTAAGACGCGGAGTAGTTTCAGTAAATCAAAGATTTGGAAACTATTCAGCGATTATGGCTGGAGACTTTTTGTTTTCTAGAGCATCTGCAGTAACTGCTGAATTAGGCCCACATGCTGTGAGCGTTATGGCACAAACTTTGGCCACGCTTTGTGAAGGTCAAATACGTGAAACTGTAGGGCCAAATGATGAAGCACCAATTAATCATTACCTAATGGTCCTGCGCCAAAAAACCGCCTCATTGATTCAATCGGCAGCAACCTTAGCGGCTGAAGTTTCCCACGCAGATGATTTAACTGTTGCCGCTTTAGGCACCTATGCAGAAAATGTTGGAATTGCTTTTCAAATATCAGACGATATTCTCGATCTGAAGGGTAACCCAAATAAATCTGGAAAACTTCTAGGTACCGATTTGATTGAAGGTGTTTACACTTTGCCAGTATTGGCTGCACTTGAAAAAGACACAACTAATCAATTGAAAGCTCGGCTCGATGAAATTAATGAAGATGGTGAAGGCGTAGCCGAAGCTATTGAGCTAATTGAAGCACTGGGAGGTTTTGAGGTTGCGCATTTGCAATTAGAAATGTTCATTGACAAGGCAACAACCGCACTCGACCCCTTACCAAATGGCAGTGAAAAAGAAGCATTAATCAATTTTGCAGCCTGGCTGACAGACCGCAGCGCTTAACTATTTTCTGGAATAGCGCCAAGCGTCTACGCTAAAAAAGCTCAAAGCAATCCAGATACCCACAAAACCAATCCACTTGGCTGGTGAAACGATCTCATTGAATATAAATAAACCAACTAAAAATTGCAAAATGGGTGCAATATATTGAAGTAGGCCGGTAACGCTTAGCGGCAATCTAATTACCGCAGCACCGAAGAACAGCAGCGGAATGATAGTTGCCAATCCGCTAGATGCTAGCCAAAGCGCATGCGAAATACCATCTTGCACAAAAGATAATTCACCTCGGGAGTAAAGCCAAATCAAAAAGCCTATGAAAAATGGCGCAACAAAAGTAGTCTCAACTGTCAAGCTAGTCAATGAAGGTACATTGGCTACTTTTTTTACTAATCCATAAAAACCAAAACTAAACGCTAGTGAGAGTGAAATCCATGGGAAACTACCAGCCGCAAAGGTTAAGTAGAGCACCGCGAAAAATGCAATGATCACCGCTACCCATTGAAATTTTCTCAATTTTTCTTTGAAAATTATTAAACCTAATGCGACTGAGACTAGCGGATTCATAAAGTAGCCAAGTGCAGTATCAACTACTCGATCATGAGAAACAGCCCAAATAAAAACTCCCCAATTTATTGAAATAAATATTGAAGCTAGCAATAAAATCCACGCAGTTTTCTTTATTTTCACAACATCAAAAACCGCAGTCCACTCTTTTAAAAAACTAATAATGATGAATAGTGTTAATAAGGACCATACGACTCGGTGAGAAAGAATTTCTAGAGAACTTGCTGGTTGTAAGAGAGGCCAATAAATTGGGATTAAACCCCAAGTTATGTAAGCACCTAAACCATAGTAGAGACCAGTTCTAAAAGTCTCCTTTTCTCTGTTATCGTTCAATTTTTAATTTACTATCCAGGTATCTTGACCCTTTAGTACTGCTTGCAAATCAGCACCTTTGGTTCTTGCTGTCTCAACTTGAGATCGAGCTGCTTCATCGTAAGTTGATTTTTCAACGCTACGCAATACTCCCAAAGTGGTGTAGCGCAAAGATTTGCTATCAGCAAGTCGCGTTAAGGCAAAAGCAATTGAAGGGTCAGGGTTTGCTGGATCATGAACGATAATTTCATTTTCATTGACACTCGAGCTATCAACTACTTTTAGCATTCCTGAACTTCCCTGAACTACAGCTTTGCTTAGATCTTTACCAAATTTAATCGGCTCACCTGGAACTAAATTAATTACTGCTTCATCTTTAGTCTCAGGATTCTTCAAAATATCAAATGCTCCATCATTAAAGATGTCACAATTTTGATAAATCTCAACAAAAGCTGTGCCCTTATGATTTGCGGCAGCTCGTAAAACTTCAGTTAGTTGTTTACGATCGGAGTCAAGAGCTCTTGCCACAAAAGTCGCTTCCGCACCTAAGGCTAAACTTGCCGCATCAAGTGGATGCTCCAAAGATCCGAGTGGCGTAGATTTTGTGATTTTTCCGGTTTCGCTCGTTGGGGAGTACTGTCCTTTAGTTAATCCGTAAATTCGATTATTGAACAATAAGACTTTCACATCTACGTTTCTTCGCAGTAGATGAATGATGTGATTGCCTCCGATGCTTAATGCATCACCATCACCAGTTACCACCCAAATCGATAGGTCAGGCCTGGTTACTGCCAAGCCAGTGGCAATAGCTGGTGCCCTGCCGTGGATTGAGTGCAAACCATAAGTGTTCATGTAATAAGGAAAGCGCGACGAACAACCTATTCCAGAAATAAAAACAATATTTTCGCGCTTTAAATTTAATTCAGGTAAAAAACCTTGAACTGTTGCCAAAATTGCATAATCACCACATCCAGGACACCATCTAACTTCTTGATCACTTTTGAAGTCTTTGGCTTTTTGTGGCTCAGAGGCTAAAGGGATTTCTCTAATTACTGACACTTTGCGCCACCTCTTTAATAACTTCAACTAGTTCCGCACTAGTAAACGGAAGCCCTCGAATTTGGTTATAGCTGATCGCGTCAACTAAGAATTTACCTCTGATCAATAGAGCTAATTGGCCTAAATTCATTTCCGGAATAATTACTTTGTCATATTGCTTTAAAACTTCACCCAAATCTTTAGGGAAAGGATTTAAATGGCGCAAATGAACTCTTGCTACTTCAATACCTTGCTTGCGCACTTCACGGCAAGCAGCTTTAATCGGACCATAAGTTGAACCCCAGCCGAGCACCAAAACCTTAGCTTTGCCACTTGGGTCTTTGACTCGAGTTGAAGGAATTGATTCAGCTATTGCATCTATTTTTGCTTGCCTAGTTCTAACCATGAAGTCATGATTTGCGGGGTCATAAGAAATTGCACCAGTTTTATCTTGCTTTTCTAAGCCGCCGATTCGATGCTCTAAGCCGGCAACTCCTGGCGGCGCCCAAGGTCGTGCCAAAGTCTCAGGATCGCGAAGATAAGGCAAAAATTCTTTTTCACCTTTTTCATTTACGTGATTTGGCTCTTTAGCAAATTCAACAGTTAAATCAGGAAGATCGTTAATTTCTGGAATCCGCCATGGCTCGGACCCGTTTGCAATATAACCATCTGACAAAAGAATTACTGGTGTGCGATAGACAGTTGCGATTCTTACTGCTTCCATCGCCATTTCAAAACAATCACTTGGAGTACTAGTTGCTAAAACCGCAACAGGGGATTCACCATTTCTTCCATAAAGCGCTTGTAATAAATCAGCTTGCTCAGTTTTTGTCGGTAAGCCGGTAGATGGCCCACCTCTTTGCACATCAACAACTATTAAAGGCAATTCCAGCGCAACTGCTAAACCTAGAGTTTCTGCCTTCAAACTTAAACCAGGCCCTGAAGTTGTCGTTACCCCCAAAGAACCTCCAAATGAAGCGCCAAGTGCAGCACCTATGCCAGCAATTTCATCTTCAGCTTGCATGGTTGTCACATTAAATCTTTTTAATCCGCTTAAAGTATGCAAAATATCGCTTGCCGGCGTAATTGGGTAAGAGCCTAAAAATAATGGCAAGTTAGCTCTTTGCGCACCAGCAACTAAGCCATAAGCGAGCGATAAATTACCAGAGATATTTCTGTATTCACCCGCAGGTAGATTGCTTGCTGGCTTAACTTCATATCTAACTGAAAAATCTTCCGTAGTTTCACCGTAGTTCCATCCAGCTTTAAAAGCAGCTAAGTTCGCCTCAATCAATTCTGGTTTTTTAGCAAATTTTTGTTTGATGAATTTTTCAGTTGGCTCAACGGGCCGTGAATAAAGCCAAGAGAGCAGTCCAAGCGCAAACATATTTTTGGCTCTACCTGCTTCTTGCTTATTAGCACCAGTGTTCGCCACAGCTTCACGGGTCATAGATGTGAGAGAAAGTGCATAGACTTTGTATGAATCTAAAGAGCCATCAGTTATTGGATTAGATTGAAACCCAACTTTGGTTAAATTTCTTGAAGTAAATTCATCTGTATCAACAATAATGTCAGCACCGCGGGGCAGATCTTTCAAATTAGCTTTTAAGGCAGCTGGGTTCATGGCAACTAAAACATCAGGCTTATCGCCAGCTGTCAAAATATCAAAACCAGCAAAGTGAATTTGGAAGGCGCTTACTCCAGGCAAAGTGCCTTGTGGTGCCCGAATTTCAGCTGGAAAGTCAGGCAAGGTGGCAACATCGTTTCCAAAAATTGCGCTAGCTGAAGTGAACCTGTCGCCTGTCAACTGCATGCCATCGCCGGAGTCACCAGCAAATCGAACGATTACCTGATCTAACTCCACAGTTTGTCTTGGCATATGCCTCATTCTATTGCCGAACGGAATAAACGCCTGGCAGCAGCAGTTGCATAGTTAAGAGCATTAACTACTATTAAAAGACAACCTAGACAAAAGGAATTTGAAGTTGCGCACATCACTCAACGGAGTAAAAACCGCCTTCCTCTTAGGAGCACTCAGCGCCCTAATTCTCTTCGTTGCCGTAACCCTCGGTGGTCAAAATGGTTTAGCCATTGGTCTGGTAATCGCTCTTGCCACAAATGGATTTGCTTACTTCAATTCAGACAAATTAGCTCTTCGCGCGATGCGCGCCTACCCAGCAGACGATGCTAATGCTCCAGTTTTAATGCGAATAGTTCGCGAGCTTTCTATGAAGGCAAATAAACCAATGCCAAGGGTTTATATTTCTCCAACCGAATCGCCAAATGCCTTTGCCACTGGTCGAAATCCCAAAAATGCTGCAGTTTGCGCCACAGAAGGCATTATGAAATTACTCAATGAAAGAGAACTGCGCGGAGTAATTGGCCATGAACTTGCACATGTTTATAACCGAGATATTTTGACCGCATCGGTTGCCGCAACTTTATCTAGCTTCCTTATGTATATGGTGCAATTCTTCTGGTTCTTCGGCGGAAACAGAAGAGGTAACCCAATCGCGGGAATGGCACTATTAATTATTGGCCCGCTAGCCGCATCACTATTACAAATGGCAATTGGACGAAGCCGCGAATATGCAGCAGATGAAGATGGCGCGGTGATTACTCAAGATCCACTATCTCTGGCAAGCGCCCTGCAAAAAATTGACGCAGGAGTCTCCAGAGCACCATTAAGACCAACACCACAAACTGAAGCTGCAAGTTCCATGATGATCGCAAATCCATTTCGTGGCTCAGGCATGGCAAGACTCTTTTCAACTCACCCTCCGACCAAAGATCGGGTCAATCGCCTTGAAGCAATGCATATCAAGATGCAGCGTGGCTTCTAAAAATTACTAAACAGTAAGATTGCAAGTCGCGCCGTAAGAAAAGGTAGCTTGCCCGAGCGGCCAAAGGGAGCAGACTGTAAATCTGCCGGCTTATGCCTTCAGTGGTTCGAATCCACTAGCTACCACAAGTAGTCAGAGTATTTACTAGCAGATTGATAGTAAAGTAAAACTATGAAAAGTTATGAACAGGAAGTAAGAGATCGCTGGGGTGACACCGACGCTTATAAGCAATCAATAAACAAAACGGCAAAATACTCAAAATCTGACTTTGCTGCTGCTAAAGCTGAACAAGGAGCCGCAGTTAAGATTTTCTTGGAGGCATTCCGGGAGAAGCTGGAACCTCAGTCGGAAAAAGCCCAAGCTGCCGTTCTTGCCCATCGTGACGCTATTACAAAGTGGTTTTATGATTGTTCAATAGAAATGCAAATGAACTTAGCAGCAATGTACTTACAAGATTCAAGATTTAAAAAATATTACGATGATCACGCCAGTGGACTTGCTCAATATATTCACGATGCAATCATGGTGCAGCCAAATTCATGAAATGATTTCAACAGCGAGGTGCCGCAATTATGAATAAAATAACGGTTTATAGCGCTGATTGGTGTGGGGATTGCCGTAGGTCAAAGCGATTACTTGACTCATTGGGTGTTGAGTACCACGAAATTAATGTTGAAGAAGATCCAACCGCATCAGAAAAAGTTATCGAAATAAATGGGGGAGTTAGGTCCATTCCAGTTATAGTTTTTTCAGACGGGTCACACTTAACTGAGCCATCTGACAATGCGCTAAAGGCAAAACTAGCAGAATTGAATTTAATCTGATTTAGCAAAAAATGAAACAATAATTCAAACTTTTTCAATTTGATATTCTTGATTTGAAGAAGCAAGGCTTTGTAGCACTAGAGCAGTGCAAACTAAGGCAATACCAATCCATCCAATTGTTGAAATAGATTCATTTAAAACAATAAATCCAAGTAAGGTTGCCGTTACAGGATCTGCCAAAAGTAAAGTGGCAGTAGGGCCTGCGGTTAATCCTTTTAAGCCGATTATGTACAAAACATTTGCCAAAGCCATAGTTATTAACCCCAGGTATATAGCCAGAGTTAAACCACTTGTAGTTAGAACCCAAGAGAAATCTTGATTAATCATGAGTGGCGCTAAAACAACTGTTCCAAGCAGGTAAGAGATAGCAGGTAATTCAATAGCATTTGCTCCCTTGCTTAACTGAATTTTTGCTGCTGTCGTGTAAGTGCCAATTGCAAAACCGGCACCTAAAGCTAGAAGAATCCCATCAGGGTCGATTATTGATATTTGATTAACTGATCGAATTGTTAAGCCCAATATTGCCAATGCGGTAGCACCAAACCAAAGCGCATTCAATTTTTCTTTTAGGAATATTCTTCCAATTAAGCCGGCAAAAATTGGCGCAGCTCCAACTGTAATTAAAGTACTAAGTGCAACACCGGAGCGTTGAATTGCACCGAAAAACAAGGGTTGGTAGGAGCCAGCAGTCATTGCCATAACCCAAACAACTGGGCTGGTTATTAACTTAAAGGTTCGAAACAAATCACCCTTGAAAAACGGAATCACTAGCAACAGAAATATTGCACCCAGAAACAATCTGGCAAATCCAGCACTAGCACCACTTAAACTCGCCGGTCCAAGCGCAACTGCGGTGCCAGCTGTGCCAAAAAAGAAACCCGCACCCAAAACATAAAGTGCATGCTTATTTAGATGCAGAAAAGTCCTTTGATCAAAATAATTAATCTGTTGTTCACCTAATTTTAGTGAAATCTCGTAAGAAATACTCAAAAATGGCGATCAACGAGGGAGC
>JALRKC010000022.1 GCA_023254955.1 Candidatus Nanopelagicales bacterium
AAGTAGAGGCATTCATTCCGTGTTCGGCAGCAGAAACAAAATAAGCATCTACTGCTTTTACATGTTTTGGATCTGGCTCACCACGCCAGCGCTTCATAAATCTTTCAACTAAATTATTGGATTCATTAATCTTTTCATTTGGAACTTTGGGTAAATCTTCACCACGAGCAGATTGAGCGACGTAAGCCATTGCGGTTACTGAAGTATGAGCTAAATCTTCACGAGCTTGCTCGTCAGAGATATCTAAAAGTGGTTTGAAATTAAATTCAGTGGTTGCCATTGCGATGGCAGCTTGTACATCTACTCTCACATCGCCGGTATGAATTGGAAGACTGGGTGGATTTTCTAAGGGGAGTCCTGGCTCAAATGCGTTGTCAACTAAAAGGCCCCAAACATTTGCATAGGTGACTTTTCCAACTAAATCTTCAATATCTACGCCGCGATAGCGTAAGGCACTACCTTCTTTGTCAGGTTCGGCAATTTCACTCTCGAAGGCGACTACGCCTTCTAATCCGGGTTTAAAATCAGACATGAGACCCTTCTATTCAATTTTGATACCTTATTCTTAACCAAGACTACTTCTATTAGGAAATCGGGTCATGACAAAAAGTCAAGATTGGTTTAACCAGTTAAGAATCTCTTACGAGATTGGTGAATTAAAGAAAAGTGATTTACACCACGATCCCTTTGAGCAGTTTGGTATTTGGCTAAATCAGGCAATCGCACGTGAGTTACCTGAACCTAACGCATTTGTTCTATCGACAGTCAATGTCCAATCTCAACCTGAAACTAGAACTGTGCTGTTGAAGTCTTTTAGTGACGAAGGTTTTGTTTTCTTCACAAATTATGAATCAAAAAAAGCACAGAGTATTTCGGTAAATTCAAACGTGGCCTTAAATTTTTTATGGCTGCCGATTCATCGACAAGTTATTATCGAAGGAACTGCCGAAAAAATTAGCAGAAAAGATTCTGAGAGTTATTTTGAAACTAGACCAATCTCGTCGCAGTTGGGTGCCTGGACTAGCCCGCAATCTCAAATAATTGAAAGCCGAGAAGTTTTAGAAACACGTGCCAAAAAATTCGGTGAGCAATTTAATGACCAGGTGCCCATGCCAGATTTTTGGGGCGGTTACATAGTTAAACCAAGATTGATTGAGTTTTGGCAAGGTAGACCAAGCAGGTTGCATGACCGCTTTAGATATACAAAAGAGTTAAATAGTGATTCATGGAATTTAAATAGAATTGCACCTTAACGTTTTTTAATTTTTTCATACATAGCTAGCGCATGATCGCGTTCCACATTGTGATCAACCATTGGCTTTGGATAGCCGTGTTTGAAACCTTCAGGGTGGTTCCAAGGTTCATGCACCGCTCCACCTTCAATATGGCGTAATTCTTTAATCCACGTTCTTACGTATTCACCTTTTGGATCAAATTTCATTGCTTGAAGTGTTGGGTTGAAAACGCGAAAGTAGGGAGCAGCATCAGTACCGCAACCGGCAACCCATTGCCAACCATGTGAATTGCTGGCAATGTCACCATCAATTAAATGTTCCATAAACCAATTAGCACCTTCACGCCAATGAATATGTAAATCTTTTATTAAAAAACTTCCAACGATCATTCTTACTCGGTTATGCATCCAACCTGTTTCAACTAACTGTCGCATTCCAGCATCAACTATCGGGTATCCAGTTAGCCCAGCTTTCCACTGCTTTAATTCTTTGGCGTGTGTTTTGCTATCACCCCAGCCCATCAGTTCCCACTTTTGATCAAGAGAGTCAGTTTCACTTTCGGGGTTATGGGCTAAAACATCAGCATAAAATTCGCGCCAGCAAATTTCTTTTCGAAATACTTCTTGATCGGGATCATCGCTTAAATGAGAAAGAATTGTTCGAGGGTGAATTTCGCCAAATCGCAGAGCTAAGCTCAATTTACTAGTCCCATTTAAGTCTGGCCGATTTCGATTCTGGTCATAACCCTTAATTCCATTTTTTAAAAAATTTTCAAAGTTTTTTAATGCATAGAATTCACCGCAGTTTTCAACCTCAAAACTACTTTCTAACTTTGGTAGTGCTTCACTTTTTAGGGGTAGATACCAATTTGGCTGCTGCTTAGGAAATTGCGCAGGCTTGCGCCAGCCATGTGCGAGCCAGGCGCGGTAAAAGGGAGTGTAAACGCGATACGGTGTGCCGTCACCTTTACGAACCCTCAGTGGCGAAACAGCATAAGGTGAGCCAGTTCTAACTAACCTAATGGAGTTTTTTTCTAAAACTTTTTGCACATTATTATCTCTTTTACGCCCGTAAGGCTCAAAGTCTTCACTAATGTGCACGGCTGTAGCTTTTGCCTTCAGCGCTACTTCAAGTACTACATCTTCTGGTCTTCCATACCTAATTAAAAGATTGCCCTTGATTGCTTCATCTAATTTTTTTAACGAACAATTTTGATAAATCTTTTGTTTTTCACTTGCTGGGTCAAATACTTTTGAATCAATATTAAATAAGGCCACTACTCTTTTATCTTCACTGGCGAGAGCTTCTTCAATCGCAGCATTTAAAGCAGGATTGTCATCTAAGCGTAAATCTCGGCGAAACCAAAAGACAGTGGTCATGCGCCAAGATTAGAGGACAATTAAAAACGATGCCTAAATAATGGAATTTATTGAGATAAAGGGCACTTTTACTGATTCGAGGTGTTGATGGAGCAAGGCTGGGAGAGCAAAATGTGTTATTTTAAAAGTATTGAAAATGCGTTCGAGCGTTCTCTCGAGGAGCAAATGAGTTATCTAAAGCGATTAGTAGCCAGTTTAGTTCTGGTTATTGGCCTTCTAATAACTTCAATGACTCCAAGTTTCGCAAATTCTTATCCAGGGCAAGAGAATTTTCAAGTGGGAGAGCAAAATCAGCATGTAGCTGAGGTTCAAAATTGGTTGATTAGTTTAGGTTATGAAATTTCTGTCGCGAATGGCCGTTATGGGCCACAAACAACTGCAGCAATTGCAAAATTTTATTCAGATATAAATAATGTAAGCGATGGAACAACACTTGGCCCTAAAGGCTGGGAGCGACTTAAAGCAGCAGCAGATAGTCAAGCGACAACTCAAGAAGCAGTTACTGAAGATACTAAGAAGAAAAATAAATCTCAAAAAGTAGACAGTGGCAATACTGATCGTGACGCCAAAGTTGAAAAAGTATTAGCAAAAGCCGCCAGCATGGCAGGAACCCCTTATCGCCGTGGTGGTACTGATCCAAACCGAGGACTTGACTGCTCAGGCTTTGTTTTAAACGCGATGAAGCCAGTTGGAATTTCATTTGGTAGAACCTCTCGAGATATGCGAGCGGAAACTAAGAAAATTAGTAAAGAAGAATTACTAGTCGGAGATTTAGTTTTCTTTCATAGCAAAAATGGAACTGTTTATCACGTTGCAATTTATGCTGGCGGAAACAAGATCTGGCATGCGCGACGACCTGGATTGAGAGCAGCAAAAACTCCAATTTATGCCAATCGAGTTTCTTACGGCCGGGTAAATTACTAATCTATATAGTCAGATTCATCGCTTGAATATAAAGCTTTATCAATCATGTGAGTAGATCTAAGAATTACGATGATAATTATTGTCATCGCACCTGCTACTAATTGAAAACCCAAACCAACGGCAATCCCCATTGCAGCAGTTGCAAACACCGTGGCTGCGGTGGTTATACCTTTAACTCCGCCTCGCTTTGAACTAAAAATTAACCCGGCGCCTAAGAATCCGATACCGGTCATGATTGCGTGCAAAGAACGAGTTGGATCACCAAAATCTGCATCTACGTTTAAAACTGCACCGATATCTACAACTACAGCAGCAGCAGCGGCTACTAATGCCATGGTTCTGGGACCAGCAGATTTTCCAGCTCTATCTCTTTCATAGCCGATTGCCGAACCAAGAATTGCTGCTAATGAAACATTTAGAATTATTCCAAGTTGTATCCAAGGATCAAAAAACGGTATTTGTAACATGAGAGCAAACTTTACAAGATCTTCATCTAAAAATTGACGGATTTGAACCGTATATCTTTTGTGCCCTCGAAGGGAATTGAACCCCCAACCAATTGCTTAGGACGCAACTGCTCTATCCGTTGAGCTACGAGGGCGAATTGGTTATTTATTACGAATAACTATCGATAATTTTAGATTGCCGCTCCCCGCAAGCTCTACGGCGTCTTCTGAAGCTGTTGCAACTAAGAGCAAAATTCCTTGAGAGTTAGTAAATGCTTGACTTTCTGGGTAGAGCGCAACAACTCTTACAGATTTCGCTAGAAGTTTGGCCTTGAGATCTCTTTCGCTACTGGCTACTACGTCTACCAATTGCCCCGGTTGAATAATTTTGGCAATTTGAGAATCAAAAATTCTTATCGGTACCAAACTTTCGTCAGAATTGGAAATAGCAAGAAATCGGCTTCGAGTTAACTGTTCTCCTTTTTGAATATGGCTGGCGAGTGAAAGATTTTTAATTTCTTCTTCATCAATTGCGTTCGGCGCTTTGTGTTTGGCCGGCAGGTAAACAACTTCATAGTCAGCTTCACTTAGGGTAGCTCCCGCGCTTAAATCACCAGCTGCAATTAAGACAGTTTCGGTGCCAATTCTTGTAAATAGTGGGCCTAGGGCAATTAATAAAGCAGAAATCAAGAATGCGGTAGCAAGCTCACGTTTTAAATTTAAAATAAAATTAGTGACTTTAGTTAAATTCTTAGAGAAAAAGCTCATGAGGGAAAATATAAGAAATCTTGAAAAATTTTGAAAAATTTATCCACAATTGATGAGATTTAGCGCGTGAGATCTAAGCGGTAGCGAAGAATGGGCCTAGCCTTACCTCATGAATTTGCCAATTTGGCTACTTGTGGCACTAGGCGGTGCGCTAGGAAGTGTTGCTCGCTGGTTTAGCGAAGCGCTCTTAAATCAAGTAACGTTTAATTGGATTTATTCTGAGTATGGATTTAATTACTCGATTTTGATTATTAATGTTTTAGGAAGTTTTGCTATAGGTTTGATCGCTGGATTTGGCAGACATCAAGTTAAGGTATGGAGCTTTTGGGCAACTGGAGTTCTAGGTGGCTTCACTACCTTTTCGACGTTAATGTTGATTTCATATTGGCATTTAATTGATAGATATTTGGGGCTTTTTGTTTTGAATATCTTTGCTACTTTTTTCTTAGCTTTTGTAGCGGTAACAATCGGAATAAAAATTTCACAAACTAAAAGTGAAGCATGACAACAGTTTTATTGATTGCGATTGGTGGGGCATTAGGAGCCTTAATTCGTTGGAAGCTCGCCCATTTCACTAACTATGAACATATGCCAGTAGGAACCTTAATGGCTAATGTTTTGGGTAGCTTTTTGGTTGGCCTTGCCACCGCGTTGTATGCAGATGCCTTTTTTGATAATCAAGGTGTAATAGGTTTTTTATATCCACTAGTTGCTGTTGGTTTAGCCGGTTCGATTTCAACAATGAGCGCAGTTGCGCTAGAGATGAAAAATATTTCTAGATTAAAAAATGCTGGTACAACTTATGGATATCTGGCCGTTAGTGTCGGATTAGGAATCTTGGCGCTATTTTTAGGTATTTGGTTAGGAACTAGTCAGCCAGTTAATTTATAGTCAAAATGCGCTTTTCGGTAACGATGAAATCTACTTTTTCGTCGTGAGATTCACTAGGCAAGTCATCGATTACCTCAGAATCATAAACAATAGCAATTTTTTTTAACCTTAAATCTAACTTTGCCAACAAGCGGTCATAGAAACCGCCACCTTTTCCAAGACGCATACCGCGAGGTGAAACCGCAAAGGCGGGGATAAAAAGCGAAGTTATTTCTGGAAACTCCGAAATAGGGGTTCCCATACCTACAGGCTCTAAAATATTGAATGACCCCTTTTCAAATTCCTTTGGATTTTTGAACCAAACTAAATCATTGCCAATAACTTTAGGAAAATAAAGATTTTTATCTTTTTCAAGTATCTTAATTAACTCTGAAGTGGGAGGCTCAATTTCTGTTGAAATATACAAACCTATATCAGTCTCATGATCGTTAATTAAAGATGCGGCAAATTCTGCAATTTGCTCTGCCACCATATGTCTATCGGAGCGAGCCCTTCGTTCAATAAGTAGCTTGCTGCGTAATTCGGCTTTACTGGGCATAGTTTAAGTATGGCCGACTAGTTGGCGTTTTCCAAACGATGGCAAATTCTAGATAGGCTACCGACATGGCATCTTCGGTATTAAAAGCAGTAATTCCAGTGGCTGGGTATGGCACTCGATTTTTACCAGCAACTAAGGCAACGCCTAAAGAAATGTTGCCGGTAGTTGATAAGCCGGCAATTCAATATGTAGTAGAAGAAGCAGTTGCCGCTGGATTATTGGATTTGTTATTTGTTACTGGAAGAACTAAGAGAGCTTTAGAAGATCACTTTGATGACAATCCTGAATTAGAAGCTGCACTAGGAAACAAAGATAAATCAAATTTATTAGAGGCCGTAAGACATCCAGCAGGGCTAGCTGCGGTTCACTACGTTCGACAAGGAACACCTAAAGGCCTGGGCGATGCAGTTTTGCGCGGTAAGGAGCATGTTGGTGATAATCCTTTTGCAGTTTTACTAGGCGATGACCTAATTGATGATCGAGATTACGTTTTACCAAAAATGATTGAAACTCAGCAGAAATTTGGGGGTTCGGTTGTTTTATTAATGGAAGTTCCAGAAAGTGAAATCTCGCTTTATGGATGCGCACAGGTAAAAGCTACAGACGATTCTCAAGTTGTACAAATAACTGACTTAGTTGAAAAGCCTGAAATTAAAAACGCACCGAGTAATCTTGCAGTTATAGGAAGGTATATTTTTTCACCAAAAGTATTTGAAATTTTGGAACAAACTAAGCCAGGCAAGGGTGGGGAAGTTCAACTTACGGATGCAATGACGATATTGGCCAAAGAGGTAACTCCAGCTGATGGTGGTGGAATGTACGGAGTTATTTTCAAAGGGCGCAGGTATGACACGGGCGACAAATTGGCATATTTGCAAGCAGTAGTACAACTAGCCGTCGAGCGTAATGACTTAGGCCCAGAGTTTAAAAAATGGTTGAAAACTTTTGCCGAGAAATTAAATTAAAGTGAGCATTAGTATAAATGCAACCCAAGTTATTTTATAAAGAGATCAAGTTAAGACCACTACGTTATCGAGATGCAAGTCGCTGGAAGGCATTACGCAAAGAAAATAAAACTTGGTTAAGAGAGTGGGACGCGACACTACCTCCAGCCGAAGAAAGTTATCCAGCTACTTTCTTTCAAATGGTAAGCCAAACGAAAAGTGATGCTAGAAAAAAAATTAACTTTACATGGGCAATTGAATATAAAAGAGAATTAGTAGGTTTAGTAACCGCAGGGAATATTAATTTTGGCTCAAGCCGCAGTTGTTATATAGGGTATTGGATTGGCCAAAAGTATGCGGGAAACGGAATCGTGCCGATCTCCGTTGCCTTGGTGCTCGACTTTATTTTTAATGAACTCAAGCTACATCGGGTAGAAATCGCGATCCGACCCGAAAATACTGCCAGCTTGCGAGTGGTAGAGAAATTACAAATCAAAAATGAGGGCCTAAGAGAAAGTTATATTCATATAAATGGGGACTGGCGCGATCATCAAGTTTTTGTAATTTTAGAAGATGAAGTGACGGGGAGTTTTTTAGAACGAGTTACCTAGGTAACCGGTCGGCGCTTGACACGCCGAAGAGATTGGGAAAAGCTTCACAAAAGCAATATAACCTTTACCGCATGGGGTCTTCTATTATTTTGATTGCGATGGTTGCGCTTTGGGCGGCTGTTTTGATCCCATTGATGTTTAAAAGAAATAGTCAACAGTTTGAGAGTAAATCGGTTGACCGCTTTAAAAATGCCATGAGTTTGATTAGTAGAACATCTCCAAGTACTAAACAAGGCAAAGCTAGTTTGCAAGTACAAGCAGCTCGCGCAAGACGAAAACGTGTAACTTTACTTTTAACTTTTACAAATATTTTTTTTGGCGTAATGGTATTTATTGCTAATTTAAATTATCTCTATTTTCTTATTTCTTTTGCTTTGCTTTTAACCTGGCTAACCTTAGCCTTTAATGCCGCACAGAAAATAGAAACAGTTAATAAGCTGACAAAAGTAATTCCAGAACCACCAAGAAACTTTAAAGTCTTATCAAATTTGCCGGTAGCAAACTATGAATACATTGATGACACTAGACGAGAAATAATTTTAGATGAAAGACCGAGACCTAACATGAGAAAGCCAGTAGAAGATATGCCTAAAGAAAGGCGAGAAGCGCAAGGCGCTTAGGATGCGCTAACCTACGAAGCGTTTGGGGCTATAGCGCAGCCCGGTAGCGCACCTCGTTCGCATCGAGGGGGTCAGGGGTTCAAATCCCCTTAGCTCCACCAAGCTAGATCCAAGTATCGAACCAGATTCGCCATAACCATTCATTTTTTGGAATAGATATTGCAGTCAATACGGGCAAGAAAAATAGCGTAAGCACTAAAACTATAAATAAATAAACCGAACCAAAAGAAATTCCAGACCACTTTGAAAACCCATTAGTTTTTAGAATCCAGGTGAGTTGTCTAAAGGAAAGCGCTAGAGCTATTGCAATAAAGGGAATCATCGCAATCGAATAAAAATAAAATGTGGGACGTTC
The DNA here is from genome assembly GCA_023254955.1 of Candidatus Nanopelagicales bacterium. Next base: position 8,712 of record JALRKC010000022.1, read on the forward strand.
ATAGTAGATAAACCAGGGTAGCCAAGCAGTTAAAAAAAGTATTAAAGTAACTCCGACTTCAAATCGAGGTTTTTTGATAAACCAAAGCAAGAGAAAAATTAAGGCAATAGCTCCAACCCACCAAATAGCGGGGTTTCCTAGCGCCAAGATTTCACTTGCACAAACTTCTGCAGGGCAATTTAGATTGGTTTCTTCGTAATAAAAAGCAGTGGGTCTTAGCAAAATTGGCCAGCCAGCAGCGTAGCTTTCATAATTATGCTCTTGAGTTAGCTGGGTATGAAAATTAAAAATTTCTTGGTGATAGTAGTAAAAATCTTGCCAAATTGAATCATAATAATTTTTACCCCAAGACAAACTTGAGGCAAACCAACCAGTCCAGCTGATTACATAAACCAAGACGACAGTTAGCGGTAGTTGAATAAAAATTAACCACCAGTCTTTGAGGAGATGACCTAAAAATAGAAATTTGGGTTGGTAGTGACTTCGAAAATAAAGATCAAACTCTAGAGCTAAGAGCCCAAAAATCCCTAGAAACCAAAGCCCTGACCATTTAATGGAAATTGCCAAACCCAAGCTGATACCTGCGAGCCAGCGGTACCAGTGAAAGTAATAGTAAGAGCCAAACCGAGTTTTGATGATCGGGGAATTATCGATTCTTACTGCAGATGTTTCCAGGTCTTTTAACAAGAAAAGAACTGCTAACAAGACAAAAAATGTTAGAAAACCATCTAGTAGCGCTATCCGACTCATCACAATAGCTAGGCCATCTAATGCCACCAGGCTTGCAGCAAATAAAGCAAACCAATTTGACTTCAATAATTCTCTTGCTACTAAGAAAGTCAAAATTATTAAGAGTGTTCCAAAAAGGGCTGAACTGAATCGCCAACCAAAAGTATTAAAGCCAAATAAATATTGCCCTAGCGCAATTAACCATTTACCAGTTGGCGGGTGTGCAACGAATGCTCCTTCATTAAAAAATAAATTTGTGTCACCTAATAGCATTTGCGCATCAGGATTTTCAATTGCAACTTTTTCAACCCCAGACTGCAATAAACTCTGTGCATCTAAGGCGTAATAGATTTCATCGAAAACAACAGCTTTTGGCTCAGCTAGCCGCAGCCATCGCAAAAGACCACCTAAAAACGTGATAAAAAAAAGTACAATAAAAATCTTCAGGCTAAATTTGGGAGTTCGCATCTGCCAAGCAGTGGGTAGGTTGATTGTGTTACGTGCGTGACTCATGTCCAATAGAGTAATCCAAAACCAGAGAAAGTAGCCGAAGTGACCAAGCCTGGCAAATTGATATTGGCGGCTCGGCCTATTGGTAATTACAAAGACGCCTCGTTGCGACTAATTGAAGCACTTGGGTCAGTTGATTTAATTGCAGCAGAAGATACTAGAAAATTAAAGAGATTGTTGAATGATCTAGAGATTAAATCTTTAGCAAAAATTATTTCTTTTTTTGAAGAAAATGAAATATCAAAAATTGATCCAATCCTAAAAGCGGTTACTCAGGGGCAAAATGTCTTGATCATCAGCGATGCCGGAACGGTAACGATAAGCGATCCGGGTTTTAAATTAGTACAAAGGGCGATTGAAGCTAATGTCAAAATTGAAGTTTTGCCGGGAGCCTCCGCACCAATTGCTGCTTTAACACTTTCGGGATTTGCTACTGACGAATTTACTTTTGTCGGGTTTTTACCTAGAAAAAAATCTCTTCGTCGAGAAAAAATGATTGAAATCGAAAATTCAAATAAGACGGTGATATTTTTTGAATCACCAAGAA
>JALRKC010000023.1 GCA_023254955.1 Candidatus Nanopelagicales bacterium
TGATTCTTGCATTTCTAATCTTCTAAATTCTTTTACATCTTTCTTAAAAGCATTTTCATCAAAATTTTTATTAAGTAAGTCACCTCGTTCACCGCCTGTACAGGTGACGATTAAAAATTCATGGCCTTCCTTAAGATACTTTGCTGTGGTTGCAGCACCTTTACTTGCCTCATCATCCGGGTGTGCATGAACGCTTAAGATCCGCATTTTTTGTGTCAATTTTCCTTCTAGGTCAAGATGACTTACAATAATCTGATGTCAGAAATCAAGAATACCTGGTTAACCCAAGAGGCTTTTGATCGTCTTCAAGCGGAATACGATGAACGTCAAGGTGCACTTCGTGCAGAAATTACCAAACGAATTGAAGCCGCACGTGAAGAAGGTGACTTAAAAGAAAACGGTGGTTATCACGCAGCTCGCGAAGAGCAGGGTAAAAACGAAGCCAGGATTAGACAACTTAAACAAATTTTGGAAAACGCCACTATCGGCACTCCCCCTAGTGATACCAGTGAAATAGCCATAGGTCATGTGGTTACTGTGAAATTTTCTGATGGAGATGAAGAAACTTTTTGGCTTGCCTCGCGCGAAGAATCACAACATGCCACTATGGATGTTTACTCGCCCGATTCGCCCTTAGGACAGGCTGTTTTAGGTAAAAAAGCAGGCGATGAAACTGGTTTTGAATTACCCAATGGCAAATCTGTCAGCGTAAAGATTGTTGAAGTTAAAACCTACTCAGCGTGAAGTAGCAACCTTAAATTTTCTAATCGCTAGCGGCATAAATATTGCCAAGATCAAGACAATCCAAATTACTGACATCAATACTGGATTTTGCATCGGGAAAGACCCGGTACTGGTATCTATTTCATAGCCAAAAAGCAAACGCTCTGCGGCCACTATTGCAGAGATGGGATTCCATTCGGCAATTGTCTGCAACCAACTTGGCATGGTTTGAGTTGGAACAAATGCATTAGAGACAAAGGTCAGTGGAAACAACCAGGCAAATCCTGCGGTTGAGGCAATTTGTGGATTCGAAACTGAGAGGCCAATTAGCGCGCCAATCCAACTCATGGCAAAACCAAAGCCTAAAAGTAATAAATAGGCCAAGATTGCTTCAAAAAAACCGCCAGTAATTCGCCAACCAATTGCTAAGCCAGTAATCGACATAATCACTAAGGTAATCACGCCGCGAAATAAATCAGAACTAGTTCTTCCAAATAAGACTGCCCCGGCATTCATCGGTAACGAGCGAAAGCGATCGATTAATCCTTTAGCCATGTCATCGTTTAAACCAACTGAGGCTGATGCGCCGGCAAAGGCGATAGTTTGCACAAAAATTCCTGGTATTAAAAAGGATCGATAACTCGAGTCACCCACATCTATCGCACCACCAAAAACAAAGGCAAAAAGCAAAATAAAGATTATTGGCTGAATCGCATCAAAAAATAAAGCCTCAATGTTGCGATAAAACTGCAGAAGATTTCGCCAGGCAACAATTTTTGAGTCATGAATTAACCAATAAATTTTTGAGTGCCCGGCAGCGTATTCGGCAGAAACGCTTCTAGGGGTGTTGCTCATACATTTACCTCTTCAGCAACATGCCCAGTTAAAGTCAAAAATACTTCATCCAAAGTTGGTTGACGTAACTGAATTTCTTCAATTTCTATGCCAAGTCCATCAAGCGCTCTGACCGCCTCGACGACTTTTGAACCACCTTTGCCACTTACCGGAACTGTTATGTGGTCAAGTTCAATCATCACTTCGCCGCTTCCAATATTTTGTAAGGCGTCACTAGCTTGTTTAACTTTTTCAATTGGTACCCGCACTTCAATTCTTTCGCCACCTATTTTTTGCTTTAGCTCATTTGCTGTGCCTTCAGCGATAACTCGTCCATGGTCAATCACCATAATGTTGTCTGCCAATTGGTCAGCTTCTTCTAGATATTGAGTTGTTAGTAAAACTGTGGTGCCCTCGCTTACCAAATCTTTAATTACCTGCCACATCATCAAGCGAGAGCGGGGGTCTAAACCAGTGGTTGGTTCATCTAAAAATAAAACAGTTGGATTGCTAATCAAGGCCGAAGCTAAATCTAAGCGACGTCGCATTCCACCAGAATACGTTTTAACAATTCGATTACCAGCGTCAGTTAAGTTAAATTTGGCTAGAAGTTCATCAGCTTTTTCTATTGCCAGTTTTTTTGGTAGGCGAAAAAGCCTGCCTACCATAATTAAATTCTCGCGACCGGTGAGATTTTCATCAACTGCGGCATATTGCCCAGAAAGACCAATAATTTCTCTCGCTTGTGCAGGATTTTTAAAAATATCTACACCAGCAACTTGTGCGGTTCCTGAATCGGGTTTTAACAGAGTTGACAAAATTCTTACGGTAGTTGTTTTACCAGCACCATTTGGGCCTAGCAAACCTAAAATTGTGCCGGTAGGCACAACAAGATCAACGCCGGCTAAGGCTTGAACATCTTTATAGCTTTTTGTTAAACCTCTTGCTTCAACCGCAAACGACAAACAGATCCTCCGACTCGCTATGAGTCTAGTCTTTACTTAACTTCGTACTCCAATTGCAGCCCGACTAATACCTCTAACACATTTTTCTGGTGCTCGGCACCCCTGGTTTCTAGCGTCAAATTAACTGCAACTTGATCAGAACTCAACGTTGGATCAGTCCTTAAGTGAAAGACATCTACTACGCTGGCGCCAGTTTTACCAATTTCAGTTAACAAATTAGCTAAAGACCCAGGGTTATCAGAAATAGTAATTTCAACAGTTAGATATCTCCCGGCAACGGCCAATCCATTTCGCATGATTCGGTCAAGTAGTAGCGGATCAATATTGCCGCCAGAAAGAGTCACTGCGATTGGTCCTTCAAATTTATTTGGATTTTTTATCAAAGCAGCAAGCGCCGCGGCACCTGCTGGCTCTACTAAAAGTTTTCCGCGCTCTAAGGTTTGTAAAAGTGCAATGGATAAATCGTTTTCTGTCACGGTAATAATTTCATCCACAAACTCTTGAACAATTTCAAAGGGAATGTCACCTGGCTTACCTACAGCGATGCCGTCTGCCATCGTTTTCATATTTGCTAACTGCAGGGGTTTTCCGGCTTTTAAGGATTCGGGATACGCTGCTGCTTGCTCCGCTTGTACTCCAATGACTTTTACATTTGGGTTCTTACTTTTAATTGCGAGCGCAACCCCAGCTAATAAGCCACCTCCGCCGGTGCAAACCAGCACAGTTTTTACATCAGGCAGCTCTTCGATAATTTCTAATCCAATTGTCCCTTGCCCTGCAACTATTTGCACATCATCAAAAGGCGGGATGAATATTGCGCCCGTTTCTTTGCAATCTCTTTTGGCTTCTTGCATTGCTTCATCTAAAGTGCTACCGAAGAATTTAACTTCGGCGCCGTAGTTTTTTGTAGCTTGTATCTTTGCGATAGAAGCACCTTCTGGCATATAAACACGAGATTTAATTCCCAATAAAGTAGCTGCCAAAGCCACACCTTGCGCATGGTTTCCAGCGCTAGCTGCCACCACGCCAGCAGATTTTTCGTCTGCAGTTAATTGACAGAGCAAGTTGTAGGCGCCACGAATTTTAAAACTTCCCGCGCGTTGAAGATTTTCAGGTTTAAGCATCACCTTTTGCCCACTCAAGCGCTCCAGCCATCCAGCATGCACCATCTGGGTTTCACGAATTACGCCTTCAAGGCGCTTGCTGGCACTTTCGATAGCTGCCAGATTTAGCTCGCTCATTGTCCCCTCAAAAAATCGATGAATTGAGCCTAGTCAAAGAAGTCACATAATGAGGTAAGAAATAGGCTGGTAGATCGTGAGTCCGACTAGATATGTAAAGAATTTCATTAGAAACAGCAGATGGCTTGCTGGCTTACCCAGAGAAGTTGCCGTATTAACCGTTATCGCCTTTTTTGTTGCCATAGGTTTTGGCATAGTTATTCCTGCGATTCCAATTTTTGCTAGATCTTTTGGGGTTAGTGCATTTGCTGCTAGCAGTGTAGTGAGCATTTTCGCGCTAATGCGCTTTATTTCTTCACCAATTAGTGGACGCTTAGTTGATAAATTCGGCGAAAGACAAGTTCTGTTTTCTGGCTTGCTTATTGTTTCAATCTCTAGTTTGCTAGCTGGGTTAGCCGATAATTTCGTACAATTAATAATTTGGCGCGGTGCTGGTGGGCTGGGTTCGGCGATGTTTACCGTTTCAGCATTCTCGTTAATCTTGCGACTAGCAAAACCTAACCAAAGAGGCCGAGCAGTTTCGGCTTTTAATGGTGGGTTTTTAATTGGTGGATTAGCTGGCCCTGCGGTGGGCGGGATCGTTATTAGCATTTCATTAAGAGCTCCATTTTTTGTTTATGCGGTCTCCTTACTATTTGCAGCGGCTACAGCATTCTTCATGTTGAGACGAGCACCCTTAAACGATGTCGAAAAAGAAGAAGCAGAGCAAAGCAATGAGGGTATTTTTGAATTCTTTAAAGCGCTCAAAATACAGCCTTATGCAGCTGCACTCTCGGTAAATTTAGCTACCGGGTTTATTGCTTATGGAATGCGCTCAGCAATTTTGCCAATATTCGTAGTTGAAGGCTTGCTGCAAAAACCAAGCTTAATCGCAGTGGGTTTTTTAGTCACTAGTGCAACGCAAGCCGCGTTTTTATCTTTAGCTGGTCGCAGCACTGACGACAAGGGCAGACGCCCAGCGATGATAACTGGCACCTCGAGCATGTTGCTCTCAGTAGTTATATTGATTGCACTGCCAAACATCTTTGGTTTCTTAATCGCTATGGCGATTGGCGGAATCGCTGCTGCTTTCATGGGTGCAGCGCCTGCTGCGGTTGTTGGTGATGTGATCGGCAACAAAAAGAGTGGCTCGCTAGTTGCTGGTTTTCAAATGACGACAGATTTTGGATCTATTGTGGGCCCGCTAGTTGCTGGCTTTTTAGTAGACCAAGCAGGCTTTAATTGGGCTTTTGCTTCAGGTGCTGCCGTTGCGCTTTTAGCTCTAGTACTTTCTTTAGTAATGAAAGAAACTCGCGAATCAACCCAACGCCATACTTAAATCTTCAACTAAGTCATCTGCGTTTTCTATACCAACGCTCAGGCGAATTAGATCTTTAGGAACTTCTAACACGCTCCCTGCAGCGCTGGCATGGGTCATACGGGCAGGATGTTCAATTAACGACTCAACGCCACCCAAACTTTCTGCCAAAGTAAAAACTTTTGTTCTTTCAATCATTTTTAAGGCAGCTAATTCACCATCTTTGTGCCTAAAAGAAACCATCCCGCCAAAATCTTTCATTTGCTTAGCGGCAACTTCGTATCCAGGGTGTGACTCCAATCCTGGGTAATAAATCTCTGCTACTCGCTTATGTTCAGTCAAGAACTCCACCACTCTTTTAGCGTTCGCGACATGGCGATCCATTCTCACACTTAAAGTTTTTATGCCGCGAATTACCAACCAAGAATCATTCGGGCCCGGGATTGCCCCCATTGCGTTTTGATGAAATTTAATTGCTTCAGCTAATTCTGGATCTTTAACTATTAATGCTCCACCAATTACATCACTATGGCCGCCCAAGTATTTAGTGGTGGAGTGCACCACAATGTCTGCGCCCAAGCTCAATGGTTGTTGCAGATAAGAACTTGCAAATGTATTATCAACTGCGACTAAGGCTCCGTTTTGATGTGCGAGGTCACTAATCTGTGAAATATCTCCGATATTTAGTAATGGGTTAGTTGGTGTTTCTACCCAAATCAGTTTGGTTTTTCCAGGCTTAATTGCCGCTTCAATTGCCGCTAAATCATTTACCGGAGCGGGAGTATGTTCGACTCCCCATTTTGCTAACACTTTAGAAATTAAACGATAAGTTCCACCGTAAGCATCGTCAGGAATTACTAGATGATCTCCTGGCGATAAAACAGCATGTAAGAGTGTGTCTTCCGCTGCCAACCCTGAGGCAAAGGCGAACCCTGAAGTTAATCTCCGCTCGTTTTGCGGCAAGTCAACAGATTCAATTGCGGCAAGTAGTGTTTCAAGCGCATTGCGCGTTGGGTTTCCACTTCTGGCATATTCAAAACCACCTCTTAAATTCCCCACTCCGTCTTGTTTAAAAGTAGAAGCATTGACTATCGCCGGTACCACAGCTCCGGTTTGTGGGTCTGGTGCTTGGCCGGCATGAATGGCGATGGTTTCAAAGTTATTATGGCTCATACCTCGACTTTAATCGAAGCAACAATTAGGTCATACTGGTAACACACAAAAGGAGCACTTAATGAGTAATGAGGTCGCTTACTTTGCTTTGGGTTGCTTTTGGGGCGCAGAGCGAAGATTTTGGCAAACCGAAGGTGTTACTGAAACTTCCGTTGGTTACATGGGTGGAACTGTTGCCAGTCCCAGTTATGAATTGGTCTGCACCGGTACGACTAATCATGCCGAGGCAGTAAAAGTTGTTTTTGATAATGAATTAGTTACTTATCGAAATCTCTTAGAGATGTTTTGGACTATTCATGATCCAACCCAAGGCAATCGCCAAGGTAACGACATCGGCTCACAATATCGAAGCGTAATTTTTTACACATCTGAAGCGCAAAAAGAAACTGCCGAGCAAACTCGAGAAATTTACCAAGCGGCAATTGATAAAGCAGGCTTTGGCGCGATAACTACCGATATCTCCCCTGCGAGTGACCACATTTATTACCCAGCGGAGGAATACCACCAAAAATATTTAGCGAAGAATCCTTTTGGCTACGATTGTCACGCACGCACCGGAGTAGTGTTCCCTGGTGCAAGTGTGAACGTCTAATTACTTGGTTAAAAACGCTAAAACATCTTGACGAGTCAGTACCCCTACGGGTTTACCTTCTAAGTGAACTACCACCGCATCAGCATTTTCTAGCGCACTAAGTCCATTTGATAACTCTTCTCTTGCGCCAACTGCTGGAAGTGGCGCTGACATGCAAGTATCGATTAGTGCAGATTTTTCAGTCACGCGATTAGCTAATTTCATTAGCAAATCTTTTTCAGTGATTGAGCCCACGACTTCTGCTGCCATTAATGGTGGCTCTTCTTTAACCACGGGAATTTGCGAGACTCCAAATTCACGTAAGATTTCAATAGCGTGAGCGACCGTCTCATCTGGGTGGATGTGTACGAATGTTGGCAAGTTATTGCTCTTAGCTTCAAGAACTTCACCGACAGTTACTTCGCCTTTGAATTCACCGCTAAAACCATATTTTGCTAGCCAGGCATCGTTAAATACTTTCGACAAATAACCACGTCCACTATCTGGCAAAATTACCACTAGCACATCTTTTTCAGTTAATTTCTCTGCGGCCTTTAAAGCAGCTGCTACTGCCATGCCACAAGAGCCACCAACTAGCAATCCTTCTTCGCGAGCAAGTCTGCGAGTCATTTCAAAAGACTCAGCATCTGTTACGGCAATAACTTCATCTACAATCTTTGGATTGTAAGCAGACGGCCAAAAGTCTTCACCAACTCCTTCTACTAAATAAGGTCTTCCGGTTCCACCTGAATAGATAGATCCTTCTGGGTCAGCTCCCACAACTTTTACTGCATTGTTGCTAACTTCCTTTAAGTATTTTCCGGTTCCAGAAATCGTGCCTCCAGTTCCGATTCCAGCAACGAAGCAAGTAATTTTTCCATCGGTTTGCTCCCAGATTTCTGGGCCAGTTGATTCATAATGAGATTTTGGATTATTAGGGTTTGAATATTGATCGGGTTTCCAGGCTCCAGGAATTTCTCTTACTAAGCGATCCGAAACGCTGTAGTAAGACTCAGGGCTATCTGGAGCTACTGCGGTTGGGCAAACTACAACTTCTGCGCCATAAGCGCGCAAAACATTTTGTTTATCTTCACTAACTTTGTCAGGCACAACGAAAACACACTTATAGCCTCGTTGTTGCGCAACTAATGCCAATCCAACTCCAGTGTTTCCGCTAGTTGGCTCCACAATGGTCCCACCGGGCTTGAGCAGCCCCTCTTTTTCAGCAGCTAGAACTAAGTTCATCGCGATTCGATCTTTAATTGAGCCGCCCGGATTTAGGTATTCCACTTTGGCAAAAATCTGAGGCTTTAAACCTTCTGTTACTTTTCTTAATCGAACTAAAGGGGTGTTTCCGATGAGGTCTACAACTGAGTCGAAGGTGCGCATACTCTGACTTTAGTCGGGTAGCCTTGCAGGGTGAGTACTCAACAGTTAAATAAAGACCTAGAACTAGCCCATCGCTTAGCAGATTTAGCAGACCAAATAACTATGGATCGCTTTCAGGCCGCCGATCTCACGGTCACAACAAAGCCAGACATGTCTCCGGTGAGTGACGCGGATCAAGCCGTAGAGCGAGCTATTCGAGCTGAGGTAGAAAAAGTTAACCCCACCGATGCGGTAATTGGTGAAGAATACGGAACCACCGGCAATAGCCAGCGACTTTGGGTGATTGATCCAATCGATGGCACAAAAAACTACGTTCGAGGGGTTCCAGTCTGGGCAACACTCATCTCATTAATTGAAGATGGTGAGTCAGTTCTCGGATTTGTCAGCGCACCGGCCCTATCGCGACGTTGGTGGGCGACCGCCGGAAACGGAGCTTTCACTCAATTCCAAAAACAAACTGCAAAGCAAATTCAGGTTTCAAAAATTAGCGCCTTGAAGGACGCTTTCTTTGGTTACTCGAGCCTCGATGAGTGGATCGAAGTCGGAAAATCAAAACAGTTTCAAGAATTAAATAATTCTGTTTGGCGCACCAGAGGCATCGGAGATTTCTGGACACATTTAATGGTGGCTGAAGGCGTTATCGACTGCTCAGCAGATCCAATATTGAATCTGTGGGATTTAGCTTCACTTGTAGTGATTGTGCAAGAAGCTGGTGGTCAGGTAAGTACCATTAGTGGTGAAAATCCCTTACAAGGTTCAAATTTAGTTGCGAGCAACGGCTTATTGCATGAAGCAGTTTTAGAAAAATTAAATCCTTAACGAGGGTAAATCTTCATAGGTAAACCGCCTTTGGGTCTTGCCATAACTGCAGCTCTTACCTCTGGGGTACCAGTTACCGGCTCAACTCGGTATTTTTGTAGAACTTGCGCAATTAACAAGGCACTCTCAAGTAAGGCAAAATCTTTTCCAATGCATTGGCGCGGGCCTATTCCAAAAGGCAAATACGTTCCCTTTTTTGGAGAAGCGGCTTCCGGTAAAAATCTCTCTGGCGAAAACTTCATTCCATCTTCCCAAGCAGCTGGATGCCGATGGGTTGCCCAGGGGCTAATGATGATTACCGCATCTTTAGGTATTTCATACCCACCTAACACATCTTCACCCAATGCTCTGCGTGAAACTACCCAACCAGGCGGAAAGATGCGTAAGGCCTCATCGACTACCGCTTTGGTGTAAACCAAATCATTTACATCTTTAATTGTGGGAGTTCTAGCTGCAAGAACTCTATCTACCTCTTCAATTACTGCTTTTTGTTTTTCTGGATTCGCGGCCAATAGCCACCAAGTCCAAGTCAGAGAGCTTGCCACAGTTTCGTGCCCGGCCACTAAAAAAGTAACTATCTGATCTCGTAATTCATCATCGCTTAATACATCTTCTGCATCATGTGCGGCAATTAAAAGATCGAGCATATCTATTTCGCGCTCAACTCCCGGCTTCAAGTTATCGCTCGCTCGCTCCTTTAAAATTCTAGATACTGCGCCATTTAACTGCTTTAGCGCTTTTGACATTTTTTGATTATTAGGTGTTGGTAACCATTCAGGAAATTTAATCGGCGTTCTAGCTCTTGCCACAATTACATCCAAGGCATCTAAGGTTGCCTCGGCAGTCTTTTCTACATCTCCTGCTAAATCTGTACCGAAAAGTGAGCGTGAAACGATCTCTAATGCTGCATGCATCATGTCATCATCAATGTCAACAATGGAACCTGCTGGTTTATGTTTCCACGCTTCAAGCATGCGTGCTGTTACCAAAGCAGTATCTGGCCCGACACGCATAATTGCTTCATGATGGAAAGCTGGTTGAATTAATTTTCTCTGCCGCTTCCAAGGTTCAGTGTCTGCCGCTAGCAAACCCTCGCCCGTTACTTCAGCTAAATTTTCATATTGAATTGTTCGCTTGCCATAGTTTTTTGCATTAACTCTTAAAACTCGATCCACATCTTCTGGATTTACTACTAGATAAACGGGCAAAATTGGTAATGGAAACTGAACCACATCCCCATACTTCTGATACATATTGACTAAAAATTGCTCTGGACTTTTTCTGGCATAGGGCAAATCTCGAAACATCTGACCAACGGTTGGCCCCGGGGCCGTCAACATGATCTTGCCTAAAGGTTTGGCTTCAAATTTAATAGGCATAAACCAACCTTAGAAGAGGTAGCGACATCTTGTTAACCGAATAAATGGTGAAACTTCCTACACTCAGTATTCTTTAAATTGGTAGCGGGGACA
>JALRKC010000024.1 GCA_023254955.1 Candidatus Nanopelagicales bacterium
GCGAAGTTTTACGGCAAATCTGGCATTTGGGCGACGCGTAAATCTCTTCGGTTAATTAATTCTGTAATCATTGAAATAAATTTGTTCAGGCTATCGCCAGGGTTTCCCTCGCCAAAATAATAGTTTCTTATTTTTTGATATTCATCTCGTCTTGGGTAGTTCACTAAATAATTCGTAATCATTTTTTCAATTTCATTTATATTGTTTTTGTCAATATTAGGTACAGCTGCTGATACGGGAGCTACCTGTTTAAAAAGTTCGCTGTTGCTTCTTCTGTCGCAGATTAATAGCACGCCATCTGGTTTTAGATATAAATAATCAATCGTGACACTTGAAACATCTGCAATCAATAAATCTGCAATTTGTAATACTCTCAAAGGATCACCAGTTATAAATTGATGATTAGCTTTTGGATCTTTTTTATTAGCATCTTCAATTAAACTTAAAATGTTTTGATGCAAGTTTTTCCATTGCGGGATTTTGTTCTCTACAATTCTTGGATGAGGCTTATAAAATACTGTCGCATTTTCTTGAGCTAACAATGCTTTCATTATTTTTTCACCGTAAATATCTAAAGATGAGTAATTATTAGCTTCTTGGTCTCCTTGCCAAGTTGGTGCGTAAAGCAAAATTTTTCTGGTTTCATCTACTTCAATAGGTGGCTGCAACACATCTAATTGTGGTCGACCAATTACCCATTCTTTTGAGCCATCCGCCACCATTAAAGAATTATTTAATCTGTCTTTGGCAGCTTGACCTGCTACTGCCACGAAGTCGTAGGCATACATTTGTCTTGAGGTCATTGACATCTTGTCACTCTCACCATGATTTAAGTGAACATGAAAAGCACGCTTTGCAGCTAGCGGTTGAAAATTCATGGTTGAATTGTTGACATATAAAACTACTTTGTAATTTTTTTCAATAATGGCATCAGTCAGGGTAAAAAAGTCATAAATAGAGAAGGTGGGTAATTTAGTTATTTTTCTTAAATAAGTAGTCACGGGATGCTGGCGACAAATAATATGAACCTTGTATTTTTCGTTTAATTTTTCAAGCGGTTTGACCCATTGCTCAATTTGATAAATTCGGTGAACATCATCCCCAAAAAAAGCAACGACCTCTGCCCCATCCTGAAGGTTATACAAATCATCAAGCTCTCCAATACCCTCTGGATCGGTTGCGCGCCAAGCGCCAACGGCGGCACCTGCCATTCGGCGGAGTCGGATATACCAACCGCCTTTTGAAAGTTTGGGGTTATTTTTTGGGGCTTTTTTCATACAAGATGAAAGCGTAGTCGTTAAAGGGGGTTGCCCGAAAGGCGCTCTGGCTCGTGAAAGACTAAAGCCCGCGAACAATCTTGAGGAGTCCCTATTGATCGGTTTGATCTTGGCTGCTGGTGCCGGACGCCGTCTCAAGCCCTATACCGACACTTTGCCTAAAGCGCTGATTCCAGTTGCGGACGATAGGTCGGTAATGGATGTGATTCTAAATAATTTTTCAAGAGTAGGTATCACGGATGTAGCAGTTGTCGTTGGATATGCCGCTCAAGAAGTTGAAAAGCGAAAAAAAACTTTTGAAGAAAAATATAATTTAAATTTAGATCTCATTTTTAACGATAAAGCTGAGATTTGGAATAATGCTTACTCGCTGTGGTGCGCGCGTGATCTTTTGACTCAGCCTGTTTTACTTTCAAACGGAGACACTGTTCACCCAATAGCAGTAGAGGAAATTTTGCTAGCTAATCGAAATGACTCGATAACCTTAGCCATCGATAATGTTAAAAAGTTAGCAGAAGAAGAAATGAAAGTAACCACCGATTGTGCTGGAAATTTGGCTCGAATTAATAAAATGCTTGATCCTGTGGAAGCCTTTGGTGAATATATTGGTGTCACCATGATTGAACCTACTGCTAAAGATGCACTGTCAATTTCCCTAGAAGCAACTTGGAAGGCAGATACCACTCTTTACTACGAAGACGGTTATCAAGAATTTGTGGATCGCGGTAATAAAATTTATTTACAACCAATTGGTGAGCAATCTTGGGTAGAGGTTGATAACCATGAAGATTTAGAAAAAGCAAGGAAGATCGCATGTCACTACAAATGAGAATGGTGCCCGCACCACACTTTGTTGACATACGAGTAGGTGCTCTTGATGATCTATCCCAAATTCTTGAAGACCAAAGAATAAGCTCTGGTGGACACGTAGCAGTCGTAACTAGCCAAGGTGGAGCTCAGCCTTTGAGTAAGACTTTAAAAAATTCCGCTCCTAAAGCAACTTTTTTTACTACTGCGGGTAACTCAATACTTGATGCAAAATCATTAGCTGATGAAATAAAAAACCAAAATTTCGATGCAGTTGTTGGAGTTGGTGGTGGTCGGGTTATTGATGTAACTAAATATGCAGCTTCACAAGTTCAATTACCAATGGTTTCTGTGGCAACGAATTTGGCACATGATGGTATTGCTTCTCCGGTTAGCATTTTAGAATTAAATGGCGGTCGCGGATCTTTTGGTGTTACTTCACCTGTAGCGGTCATTATTGATTTAGGAATTGTCAAGAAAGCTCCTGAGCGGTATATCCGAGCTGGTATTGGCGATGTTTTAAGTAATCTCTCTGCGGTAAAAGATTGGGAGCTCGCACAAAGCTTAGGTTTAGAAAAAGTAGATGGGTTAGCAGCTAGCTTGGCGAGAACTAGTGCAGAAGCCCTAATTGGCAGAACAGACTCTATTGACAGCGATGATTTTCTGGTAGTTCTTGCCGAAGCCTTGGTTTTATCAGGGATCGCCATGGGAATGGCTGGATCATCTAGACCCTGCAGTGGCGCTTGCCATGAGATTTCCCATTCAATTGATGAGTTGTTTCCAAATAGAACTCAGCCTCATGGTGAACAAGTTGGGGTTGGCGCCTTATTCGCAACTTTTTTGCGGGAAGCTGATGAAAGATTTGCCGAATTAGCTTTTGCTTTGGCGCAACATAACTTACCAGTTAATTCTCAAGACTTAGGTTTCACTAGTGAAGAATTTGCCCAAGCTATTTTTAAGGCCCCTGAAACACGTCCAGAAAGATTTACGATTTTAGAGCACTTAGCACTAGATGAAAAACAAATTCTAATTAAAGTAAAGGAATTCGAAGCCTCTGTCGATAGCTTGCAGTTAAAAAATTAATTTGCTAAACGAGCTTTTCTTTTTTCTCTTAAGCGCCGACTTTGCATCAATGAAATTGCAGCTAAGGCACTAAACAAGCTTGCCAGCAAAATACCAATCTTTGCGGAGGCGTTCTCACTAGTGCCAGGCTCAAAAGATAATTCACCTATCAACAAAGAAACGGTGAAGCCGATTCCAGCTAAAAATCCGGCAGCAGTTACATCTTTCCACGTTAAGTTTTCGCTCAACCGCGCTCTCGTAAATTTAGTGATTAGATATGTTGAAGCCAAAACTCCAACTGGTTTACCAATAAATAAACCAAGGACAATAGCAAGAGAAATACCACTACCAGCTTCTGCCAAACTTATTTCTCTAACATCTACTCCGGCGGCAGTGAAAGCAAAGATTGGGATTGCGAAACCAACACTAATTGGACGCACTTTATGCTCAGCTACTTCTGCAGGAGATTCTTTTTCATTTTTGAATTTGGTGTTTCTAGTTAATAGCGCTATCGCAACGCCAGCGACTGTTGCATGGACACCTGAAAGATAAGTTGCCCACCAAATAGTTACTCCTACAGGTACTAAAAAATACCAACGAGTTATATTTAATTTTTGCAATACTGCATATAAGGCAAGCAACCCCACTGTTACTAAGAGCATTGTTTGATTTAAATCAGAAGTATAGAAAATTGCGATCACTGTAATAGCTGCTAAATCATCAACAACAGCAAGTGTCAATAAAAACGCTCTTAAAGATGCCGGCAGGTGTTTGCCAGCGACTGCCAATACCGCAAGGGCAAATGCTATGTCGGTAGCAATTGGAATTGCCCAACCGACTAGATATTCTGGACGGTCTCTTAACATGACTACAAAAATCAGAGCAGGCACAGCCATTCCGGCAATCGCGGCAGTGATTGGCACTAAGGCCTGACGAGGATTAGCCAAAGAACCATGAACTAATTCGTGTTTTAACTCTAAGCCAGCTACAAGAAAGAATATTGCTAGCAAACCATCTGCGGCCCAATGCGATATCGACATTCTTAAGCCAAGAGATTCTGGACCAATTTTTGTGCTTATAAAGGAGCCGTACCAATCACTAAGCATTGAATTGGCAAAGACAAAAGCCAGAATTGCCCCACCGATTAAAAAAACTCCGCCCCAGGTTTCATCGGTGAAAACGCGTTTTAACCAGCGAGCTTCTTCTTTATCGATTTCGTGAAAGACTAATTCTTTTTCATCTTTTGCCATAGCCATAAAATACCCAACAGGTAAGCAAGCCGCATTCTCACGCTGGCTTAGCTACTTGCAGGTTAAGTCTTTTTCAGGGATTTTCTTAAATACAAAAAAGTCATCAACTACTTGATCGATGCAATCTGATCCAGTCATATAAGCAGTATGACCGTCGCCATCTAGCGTGAGCAAGATCGCATTTTCAAGTTGCTCAACTAAAGCTACGGACCATTTATAAGGAGTTGCAGGGTCGTTTAAAGTTCCAACTACCAAGATTGGATTAGTACCAGCTGCCTTCAAAATAAAATCATCTGTTTCAGCTGCGGGCCAATAACCACATGCCAAGTTTGACCAAGCAAGATAATCACCAAATATTGGAGCTTGCTCCTTCCACTCAGCTGCTAATTCTCGAACCGCGTCTGCATCATCAGATGCGGGTTTGTCAAAACAATTTATTGCATAAATTGCTTCTGAAATATTACTTGCAAAAGTTCCATCTGAATTTCTCTCGTTGAATAAATCATTTACATATAAAAATAATGAACCATCTCCATCGAAAGCGGCATTAAATGCATCTCGTAAGAACGGCCAATAATTTTTTGAATACAAAAATGCTGCAATCGAGTAAGTTGCCATAGCTTGAGTTAAATCTCGCTTTGGATCTTCTGTTGGTATGGGATTTTGATCTAACTCTGAAAGAAATTTCAGAATTTCGCTTCTGGCTATTTCGGTATTACCCTGAAAAGGACAATCTTGATTTGTAAAGCAATCGGTTAAAAACCTATCAAGTGCGTTCTCTAAGCCGAGAGCTTGTTCAAAAGAAAGAGTCTTGGAATCAATTTGTGGATCAACGCCACCATCTAGTACAAATTGCCCAACGGTTTCCGGAAACATATCAGCATAAGTAGCACCTAAAAACGAACCGTAAGAAACTCCCAAAAAGTCTAATTTATCTTCATTTAATATCGCTCTAATTACGTCCATATCTCTTGCGGCATTTCTGGTACCGATGTGAGCTACTAAATTATTTTCATTCTTCTCACATCCAGCAGCCATCTGTTTTGTTAGCTCTAAAAAGTCTGCAACTTCTTGATCTGTGTCTGGGGTGCCGTCGAAAGCTAAGAAATAATCAAGCTCTTCATCTGTCAGGCAATCAATTGGACTAGAAATCCCTACTCCCCTAGGGTCAAAAGCAACAACATCAAAATTTTCTAATAGATTTTTTGAAAAAACCTCTTGGGAATAAGCTAAATAGCTAATCCCAGAAGCTCCTGGGCCTCCAGGGTTAAACAACAGACTTCCGATTTTGTTTTTTTCTGCAGGCAACTTTGCTAAATGAATTTGAATAGTGATTCCAGATGGCTCTTGGTAATTTAGCGGAACTGCAATTGAAGTACATAAAACTCCTGACAAATCTTCACAAGGCTCCCATGTAACAATTTGTTGATAAAAGTCAGACAAGTCAGTAATTGGTGCACTGGCAGTTGGGGTAACGGTAATTGCTTCTGGAGTAGTTGGCTCCTGTGTAGAACAAGCAGCTAACAAAAGTGAAAACGCTATTAAGGTGAAAATCTTTTTCATATTTATTTGATTCTAGGCTCTAGCTAATTGAATCATCATTGCTTCTAAAACTAAAAGTGGTGAGGCTTCACTCGGCAATAGGTTTCGAGCTTCTTCTACTGCTTCGAGTCTTTTAATAGTCGAGTCAAGAGCGGAGCTTGCAGCCATTTTTTCAATTGATCCACGATGCTCTTCATGAAAAAGTTCTAAGCCTGCCCCGGCTTGCACTGTCAAAACATCTCGATAAAAAGCCGCGATCTCTACCAAAGCGAGATCTAATCTATCTCTTGAGATTCTTTTGTTTCTAGCTTTTTGATCTTTTGCTAATTCCTTCATTGCTGAAGAAGACATTCTTTGAATCTTGGTTTTACTTAATCCAACCGCACCCGAACCATAACTTTCTAAAAGTTGCTCTTGTTCAATTTTGTCTAAATTTTCAGTTTCTCGCTCAGCTTCATTGCTAGTAATTTCAAATAATTCTGCTGCCGCCTTAAAGCAGCTTGGTAAATCTGATAACTCAAAAGGCAATTGTAAAATTTTTCGCCTAATTTCTCTTAAATTTTCATCCAGCGCTAATAGTTTTGCTCTACCCACATGTCCTAGCGCGGCTGCCGCCGAAAACTTTGCCATTGCTGGATCTACGCCATCACGCGTCTTTAGTAGCTCAGCTATTTCATCAAAAGGTGGCATTCTCAAATTAACCATGCGACAACGAGAGCGAATCGTCGAAATTACATCTTGACTACTTGGCGCTAACAAAATCCACATGGTATTTCGCGCGGGCTCTTCTATTGATTTTAAAAGTGCGTTAGCGGCCACGGTAGTTAATCGATCAGCATCTTCCAAAATTAAAATATTCCATTGACCTATAGCCGGAATTAAAGCAGAGCCTTGCATTAAATCTTTCACTTCATCAACACCGTAAGTGAGACCTGACGGCAAAATAGTTTTTACATCAGGATGACTGCCATTTAAAACCGACTTACAAGTTGCGCATTCCCCGCAGCCAGATTTTTCGCATTGAAGTGCTGCAGCAAAAAGTTTTGCTGCTGTGCTCCTGCCGCTCCCTGGTGGGCCAGTGATTAACCAACTTTGTGAAAATCCAGCCGTAGTTTTGCCATTTGCATTTAATAAGGAATCTTTTGCTGCTTGCTGCAAGCTTCTAATAGCTAGATCTTGTCCAATTAATTCTTGCCACATTTAAATTAACTTTTCGACTCGATCTTGAATTTGCCGAGCTATCTCATCAATTGGCAATTGAGCATCGATGACTAAGTATTTTTCAGGATTCATTGCTGCTAATTCCAAATATGCTTTATTCACTTTTTCATGAAATTCTTTTGATTCTCGATCAAGGCGGTCTTTTCTATTGAGACGTGATTGCCCAACTTCAACATCAATATCTAAAACAATTATTAAATTTGGCAAAATACCGTCAACTGCCCATAGTGAAATATTTTTTATATTTTCTATTCCTAAATTCCTGGCAACTCCCTGATAAGCAACCGATGAATCAATATGTCGATCACCAATAACAATTTTGTTGGCTGTTAAAGCTGGGCGAATTAACGTGTGCATGTGATGCGCCCGATCTGCCGCAAATAGCAATGCTTCACTTTTTGGATCTACTTCAACTTCAGTTTGTTCTAAAAGCCAGTCACGAATTGACTTGCCCATGACAGTGCCGCCAGGCTCGCGAGTTACCAAAACTTCTCTATTTTTTGACCTTAAAAATTCTGCTAATTTTTCGATTTGAGTTGTTTTACCAGCACCGTCCCCGCCTTCAAAAACTATAAATAGGCCAGGAAGTTTTTCAGGGGTAGGAATCTCAAGTTGGCTAAAACTCATACTTAAGAGGATGCCTCAACCGGTTGTTTGGTCGATTCACCAGTCTTCTTTTTCTTGGCTGGTTTGGCGGTTTTCTTAGCAACTGCTTTTTTGCGGGTTTTCTTTTCTACTGGGCCGCGGGCTCGCCTCTCAAACAAAAGCTCGCTCGCACGATCTGGAGTCATCTCTTCAATTACGTCACCCGGGCGAAGTCCAGCGTTAATTTCGCCATCGGTTACATATGGGCCGAATCTTCCTTCTTTCAAAACCATCTTGCGACCAGTATTTGGGTCTTCACCAAAATCACGTAATGGTGGCTTGGCAACAGCACCTCGGCGACGTTTTGGTTCTGCAAATTTTGCTAAAGCTTCATCCAAAGTTATGGAAAAAATTTCTTCTTCCGTTTCTAAAGAACGAGTATCTTTTTCTTTAGACATGTATGGGCCATAACGGCCATTTTGAACTTGGATTACTTGGCCATCATTTGGATCTTTACCGATGATTCTTGGCAATGACATGAGTTTCAAAGCTTCGTCAAAGGTAATCGACTCGGGTGCCATTGATTTAAAGAGTGATGCAGTTTTTGGTTTTTCTTTTGTATCTTCTGGCAAAACTTCTGTTACGTAAGGTCCATAACGACCAGTCTTAACCATAATCGTTAAGCCGGTATCAGGATGCACACCTAATTCTCTATCGCTAGATGGAGCAATCAAAATTGCTTCAGCTTTTTCTGGAGTTAATTCATCTGGAGCTAAGTCTGGCGGTACCGAAGCTCTTTCGTCTTCACCACGTTGTAAATAAGGGCCATATTTTCCAACTCTAAGAACTATTCCGGTATCTCCGATTGGAAATGAAGAATTTTCTTTTGCATCAATGTCGCCTAGTTGATCAACAAGTTTTTCTAAACCGGGAAACTCATCATCGTCTTTTGTTCCATAGTAAAAATCTTGTAAAGCACGACTTCTTGGTAACTGTCCATTCGCAACTAAATCTAGTTCTTCTTCCATGCGAGCAGTAAATCCGTAATCAACTAAATCTTTGAAGTGATCTTCTAATAAACGAACTACAGCAAAGGCCGTCCAAGAAGGAACCAGCGCTCGGCCTTTTCTTATTACATAGCCACGATCAACAATTGTTCCCAAAATTGAAGCATAAGTAGAAGGGCGCCCAATGCCGCGGCTTTCCAACTCTTTAACCAGTGAAGCTTCGGTGTAACGAGCCGGCGGTGAAGTTGTGTGTCCTGATGGCGTTAGCGAAACCGGATTTACTTCATCACCAGTTTTTAACTGGGGCAAACGTCGCTCTTCTTCTTCATTATCTGCATCTTCAGTTTCGCCAGATTCGTAAGCAGCTTTAAAACCAGCAAATTCAATTACTGTGCCGCTGGCAGAAAACTCAACTTCTTTACCGTCTTTGCTGGTCGCCACAATTTTTACCGTGCTAGTAGTGCCTCTAGCGTCAGTCATTTGTGAAGCAACGGTGCGACGCCAAATCATTTCATACAAAGTAAATTCATCGCCTCGAATTTCACCAGCGACTTCTGCCGGAGTTCTAAAAACATCTCCTGCTGGGCGTACTGCTTCGTGCGCTTCTTGAGCATTTTTTACTTTGCGCTCATAGCGACGAGGCTGCGGTGAAACATGGTCATCGCCAAAAAGTTCTCGCGCTTGATTTCTTGCAGCATTCAGCGCAGTCTCCGACAAGGTTGTTGAGTCAGTACGCATATAAGTGATGTAGCCACGTTCATACAAACCCTGGGCAACTCTCATAGTGCGCTGAGCGTTCCAGCCAATACGGTTGCTAGCTTCTCTTTGCATGGTTGAAGTCATAAATGGCGGTTGCGGTGAGCGAGTGTAGGGGCGTGAAGTTACA
>JALRKC010000025.1 GCA_023254955.1 Candidatus Nanopelagicales bacterium
CATGCGACCTGTAGCAACTTGAAAGTGAACACTGGCGGCACCAACACCTGCCAAAGTTGGTCCATCAGAACCGCCTTGACCTTGCAAACCGTGGCAAGAAGAACATCCTTCTGCGTAAAGTTGGCTACCTTTTAAAACTAATGTTTCATTGCTTCCAATTTGCGCTTGTACTTTGCTAGATGAAGCAACATTCGAGACCACCGCGAAACTAACTGCGATCATGGTCAAAGCAAAAAACATCACCACTCCGGTGGCAGACTTTTTTCTACGCCAGTTAGTTAGTTTCATAACTATAAGTTGGTTACCTTTCCCTATTTCACCAAATAAATTACGGCAAACAATCCAATCCAAACCACATCAACAAAGTGCCAGTAATAACTTGTTACCACCGCGCTAGTTGCCATGTTATGTGTCATTTTTGGTCTTGCATAGCTTCGAGCAAGAACAAATAAGAAAGCAACTAATCCACCAGTTACGTGCAGTGCGTGAAAACCAGTTGTTAAATAAAAAACAGATCCAAAGGATGAAGATTGCAAAGTCAAACCTTCATGCACCAACTCGGTGTATTCATATGTTTGTCCGCCGACAAAGAAGGCACCCATTAAAAAAGTGAGAATAAACCAGCGCCGTAGTCTTAGCGCATCACCGCGTTCGGCAGCGAAGACACCCATTTGCGCAGTCACAGATGAGAGCACTAAAACAGTGGTGTTAGCCGCAGCAAAAGGGATATTAAGTAGTTCGGTCTCCGCAGCCCAAATGTTTGGATTGACTGCGCGAAGCGTGAAATACATCGCGAACAAGGCAGCGAAGAACATCAACTCGCTAGCAAGCCAAATCACGGTTCCGACCGCAGTCATGTTGGGGCGGTTAATTTGTGGTTGATAAGCGGCTTGGGTCATGCGACTAGTCTGCCATTAATAGTGTCCCCGCTAGGGGTAAGGGTTGTGCTGTTTTACTAGTCTTATCAACGTGAGCGAGAAAATTTCACAAGCGCACGAGCCGCGGATCCTTGTCTATTCGGACGATAGCAACGTTCGCGAAGAGATAATTTTAGCTCTGGGTCTAAAGCCAGTTGCTGGTTTAGGAAAAACACAATATTTACAAGTTGCTACTGAACCAGTTGTGCAACAACACTTGCGTAGCGGAAATTTTGACTTAGTCATACTCGATGGTGAAGCTGCTCCAGCCGGTGGAATGGGAATTGCCAAAGCAGCAAAAGATGAAATTTTCAATTGCCCGCCAATCTTGTTGGTGATTCAAAGAGCTCAAGATGCTTGGTTAGCAACTTGGTCACGCGCGGATGGGGTGGTACCACGGCCAATAGATCCATTGGTAATACGTCAGACGGCTTCAGCCTTACTTCGTAAACGATTAGCGCTTAGCGCCGGGTAATGCATACTCCAAACTGGGAGACGATTAATTCAACGCTAAAAAATAAAGTAGCGCTTGCTCGCGAAGAAGCTACTTGGGCAATGTTGGAAATGATGAGCGGCAACACGCCTGGTGAAACCATAAAAGAATTTTTAGTTCTGATGAACGAAAAGTCACCAACTGCCGGCGAAATTGCTGGGTTAGTTGATGCCATGCTGCAAAATGCCACCAAAATTGACATCACTAATCAAGCAATCGACATTGTAGGAACTGGAGGGGATCAGGCCGGCACCATAAATATTTCAACTGCCAGCGCGTTAGTGGTAGCCGCAGCAGGTGAAGGTGTAATCAAGCACGGAAATCGCGCCGCCTCTAGTAAAACTGGCTCTGCAGATGTCTTAGAAGTAATGGGCTTAAATTTAAATCTAACTACTCAAGAGGTAGCTGCTTGCTTCGAAGAAAATAACATCACATTCTGCTTTGCACCAATTTTTCACCCAGCAATGCGCCACGTGGCACCGGTAAGAAAAGAATTAAATGTTCCAACTGTCTTTAATATTCTGGGGCCATTGGCAAATCCTGCGCAGCCGGTAGCGCAAGCCACCGGAGTTTCAAGCTTAAAGATGGCTCCTTTGATGGCAGAAGTTTTTGCCAAAAGAGGTACTAATGCTTTAGTCATGCGTGGCTTAGATGGATTAGATGAAATGTCAATTGCTGGAGATACTCAAATTTGGGACACCCGTGAAGGTGAAGTTAGAGAAGAGTTATTTAAATTATCGCGGCTAGGAATTGGCTCAGCTTCCATCGCTGAATTAAAAGGTGGCGAGGCAGCTGAAAATGCAAAAATACTAAAAGCAGCACTTGCCAACAAGGCAAGCGAAGCTGTCTTAAATGCGATCGCCTTAAATTCTGCAGCCGCTTTTGTTGCTAAAGGAGAGCCGGATAAGGAGCTAACGGGTCAGTTGATCCAAGGCTTTGAAAAGGCACGAGATGTTTTAGCTTCAGGACAAGCTCTTGAGCTGCTAGAGAAATGGATTAATTGGACCAAAAAAATCTCTTAAGGCTTAAAAGAGAATTGAAAGTGGGGCACTAGTGGGAAAGTTATTAGTGATAACAAATGATTTCCCACCGCGGACCGGCGGAATTCAAAATTTTGTCTATGAATTACTAAAAGGTTTCGATCCACAAGAGGTGGTTGTCTATTGCTCAAACTGGAGAAAGGCAAAAGAATTTGATCTTGCCCAAAACTATAAAGTAATTCGAGTTCGCTCAAAAGTTCTTTTGCCGACAGCAAAACGCACAAAAGAAGTAATCAAGATTATTGAGCGCTTTGATTGCGACCGAGTTTTGTTTGGAGCTAGTACCCCGTTGGGAGTAATGGCACCGGCCTTGCGAAAAGCGGGCATTAAAAAAATTGGCGCGTTAACCCATGGACATGAGGCTGGGATGGCGGGAGTTCCGATTTTGCGTCAGTTGGTAAAGAAAGCTTTTCAAGATTTAGATTTCATAACTTACCTAGGTGATTTCACAAAAAATAAATTAGCAAGATTGATCCCCAGTGATGCTAAATTTGTAAAGTTAAGCCCAGGGGTAGACACAGCAGTTTTTAATTTGCAGTATCGAGCCAATCGAGATGAATTGCTCGCAAGAAATAATTTAAGCGGTAAAAAAATAGTTTTTTGCGCTTCTCGCTTGATGCCGCGTAAAGGTCAAGATGAATTGTTGGAGGTTTGGCCAAAAGTCTTGCAAAGAAACCCTTCGGCACATTTGCTGTTTAGCGGTGGTGGGCCTTACAAGCAAAAATTACTTAGAAAAGTTAATTCAAAGAATTTACAAAACAGCGTTACATTTTTAGGTACATTGACACAAAAAGAACTCGCGGCTTTTTATGGAATGAGTAATGTTTTTGCGATGCCCAATCGAACAAGGAATTTTGGTTTGGACGTAGAAGGCTTAGGAATGGTTTTCTTAGAAGCAGCAGCTTGCGGCATTCCTACAATTGGCGGTAGGGCTGGCGGAGTCCCTGATGCATTGATTGACGAAGCCACGGGCTACTTGGTTACCCCAAAAAAAAGGGAAGAGCTCTTAGCGAAATTAGATTTGTTATTGCAAAATCCCAACTTGGCCAAGAGCATGGGCTCCACTGGCAGAGATTGGGTGGTAAAAAATTGGCAATGGGCTAGCCGCCGGGAGCAATTAAAACAATTACTAGAAGTTTCTTAAGGCCATCCACCTTAGAATTGGCTTCATGAATAGAGTCTGATCAGACAAAGCACCAGATGGGATGAAAACTTGTTCTACTTTTTCGTAAAATTTGTGATCTTGTGGGTTCCCTTGCATTTGTTTTTTCGCCCTTGGGTGCAGGGCAAAAAAAATAT
Source organism: Candidatus Nanopelagicales bacterium (assembly GCA_023254955.1). The sequence continues at coordinate 3,750 of JALRKC010000025.1, forward strand.
TCCTAAACAAGGTGCAGCAATTTTTGCTTCCAACCATATTTCTTTTTCAGACTCAATCTTTCTGCCCTTAGTAGTTAGAAGAAAAATAACCTTTTTAGCAAAAATTGATTATTGGCGAGGTAAGGGAATCAGAGGATTTTTTACTAAGTTATTTTTTAATGGTGTAGGCCAAGTTCCAGTTGATCGTGCAGGTGGTTCTGCAGCTGAGTCGGCACTTAATACTGCTATAAAAATCTTGAATGACGGTAAGTTTCTGGGAATTTACCCAGAGGGGACCAGGGCGCCCGATGGTCGTTTGTACCGCGGTAGAACTGGAGTTGCACGCATGGCGCTCGAAGCAAAAGTGCCAGTGATTCCGGTGGCAATGATTGGCACCTACGAAATACAACCTCCGGGACAAGCGATACCTAACCTTGGCCGCGTTGGCGTGCGTTTTGGAAAGCCACTTGATTTTTCGCAATACTATGGAGAGGCAAAAAATGTTGAAGTTTTGCGAAAAGTGACCAACGAAATCATGCAGGCGATCCACAAATTATCGGGCCAGGAGTATGTGGATATTTACGCTTCTAACGCAAAAGAAATTTTAAAAAAAGGCAAGAGAATTCAAGATGAATTAAATAAAGAAGGAGATAATTAGCATGCGCGTAGGAATGTTAACTGGTGGTGGCGATGCGCCAGGTTTAAACAACGTAATCAAAGGTGTCGTTACCCAAGGAATTAAAAAATATGGCTACGAGTTTGTGGGGTTCTTGGATGGCTGGAAGGGGCCGCTTGAAGGTTTAACGAAGCCAATTGGTTTAGCTGATGTTGCTTATATTCATGATCGTGGAGGGACAATTCTAGGATCCTCTCGCACCAATCCGATAAAAATTGAAAACGGTGTGGCTCAAATCGAAGAGAATTTAAAGAAATTCAATATTGACGCGCTCGTTGCTATTGGTGGCGAAGACACACTAGGTGTAGCAACAGAATTACATAAGCATGACTTCAAGGTAATTGGAGTACCAAAAACAATTGATAATGACCTTTCAAACACGGATTACACTTTCGGCTTTCAAACTTCAGTAGCCATTGCCTCAGAAGCTGTCGATCGCTTGCATACCACCGCTCGCTCTCATCATCGAGTTTTGGTAGTAGAAGTTATGGGTCGTCACGCTGGATGGATTGCGTTAGAAACTGGAATGAGTGCAGACGCGGCTGTTACTTTGATTCCAGAAGAAAAATACGACATCAATCAAGTTGTCAGCTGGGTCAAAGAAAGATATGCCCGAGACAGGTATGCCATTGTGGTAGTCGCTGAAGGTGCGCTTTCAACTGAAGGTGATCTGGTAACAAAAGATGCTTCTTTAGATGCTTTCGGCCACGTGAAGCTTTCTGGCGTTGGTGAAGCGTTAGCCAAACGAATTGAAGATCTAACTGGCTTTGAAACTCGCAGCGTGGTTTTAGGTCACTTGCAACGAGGGGGAAGCCCAGTTGCTTTTGATCGCAACTTAGGTGCCCGCCTTGGACTCAAAGCAGCAGATGCGGTAAACCAAAAGCAGTTTGGACAAATGGTTGCTTTGCATGGCACAGATGTGGTCTTGGTTCCATTAGAAAGTGCAACTGGTGTTTTGAAGACCGTGCCGACTTCTCGTTACGACGAGGCGAAAGCCTTTTTTGGGGCCTAACCTCACCAGTAACAAAGAAACAGCAATCGCCTAAATTAGGGGTGTGAGCACTTCAACCCAAGTCGAAGCCAAGCAGCAGCCAATTTGGCCAGATCAAGCAGCGCTGCAGGTGGCAGTTGACGAGCTCAAATCCCTGCCTCCCCTGGTTTTTGCCTCAGAAGCTGATCTTTTAACACAACGCCTAGCAGATGTGAGCCGTGGCGAGGCTTTCTTTTTAACGGGAGGAGATTGCGCAGAAACTTTTGCTGCCAATACTGCAGATTCCGTTCGGGCTCGATTGCGAACAGTTTTACAGATGGCAGTAGTTCTCACTTATGGCGCAAAGATGCCAGTAGTAAAAGTTGGTCGAATGGCCGGTCAATATTTTAAGCCGCGTTCAAGTGGTGTCGAAAAAATAAACTCAATTGAGCTTCCTTCTTATCGCGGCGATGCGATTAACGATGTGGCCTTTACTCCTGAAGCTAGGCAACCGGATCCACAAAGATTAGTTCGCGCTTATCGTGCCTCAAATGCAACTTTGAACCTAATTAGATCTTTTACCCAAGACGGTTCAGCTGATTTAAGAATGGTTCACGCATGGAATCGAGATTTTGTTTCAGGTTTTAGCGCTGGTAAACGTTATGAACAGACCGCTGAAGATATCGACCGGGCATTGCAATTTATGCATGCCTGCGGCGCAGATCCAGTTGAATTTCGTAGTGTGGAATTTTTTACGGCACACGAGGCGCTTTTATTGGATTACGAAAAAGCCTTAACTCGACTCGACCCAACAACTGGCAGGTATTACGACACCAGTGCACATTTTCTTTGGGTTGGCGAGCGAACTCGTGAACCAAATGGCGCGCATATTAAATTTGTAGAATCCATCAGAAATCCAATTGGTATAAAAGTTGGACCAACAGCAGACCCAAAGTCAGTAGTTGAAATGGTTAAGCGCTTGGATCCAGAAAAAACTCCAGGTCGTTTAACTTTAATTAGTCGAATGGGTTATCAAAATGTTGAAGAGAAGTTGCCAGCAATTGTTGAAGCGGTTGAAAACACCCAGCATCCAGTAATTTGGGTCTGTGATCCGATGCATGGTAATACTCGTGAAGCCGCATCTGGTCACAAAACTCGCGAGTACGAAGATGTATTAGCTGAGGTAAAGGGATTTTTTAACGTGCATAAAAAACTGGGAACTCACCCAGGCGGTATGCATATCGAACTAACGGGCGATGATGTTACTGAATGTATCGGCGGAATTTCTGGCGTAATGGAGCAGGACTTGCCTCAACGCTATGAGACAGCTTGCGACCCAAGGCTTAACCGGGTGCAAGCCTTAGAGCTTGCCTTCCAAGTCTCTGACATGCTTTCTGACTGAACAATGTCACGTACCAATCAGATCTTGATTTGGATCACGTTTTTCGTGTTACTTATCTCGCTCACCGTTTCATACTTTTGGCCTGAGGAACAGCCACAAGCCTTGGTTGAAGAAGAAGCTCCGGAAGTAAAAGAAACTTTGCAAGTAGTGAAAATGAATCAGCTAGTAGTCACGGTGCTTAATGGTTCCTTGAAAGACGGAATGGCAGCAAAAACTCAAGAATTTCTAGAGTCCAATCAACTCTACGTAGCGAGAATCGGCAACGCTCCAACTAGAAATTATCAAGTCTCAGAAATCATCTATCACCCAGAAGCTTCTCAAGCCGCCTACGAATTGGCGAAATTACTTCAAATCAACAAAAGAACTCCTGCTCAAAGTTTTGAATCTCGACTTTTTGTCACGGTGGTTATTGGTGCAGATTTCGCGGAGCCAGCGTTAGCCAGGAGTGAGCAATAGTGCTTATTTATAGGGAGTTCAAGACAAAATTCGGTCCGCTAACGGTTGTAGTTGAGGATGAAACCCAAGAGGTAATTAGAAGCGGCTTTTTCAAGAGTCAAGAGATTCTTAAAAAAGAATTTCCAGATACCAAGCTCATCCAAGATAAAGAACTTTTTTTAGTGGCCGAGGCCTTGGAGGGGTGGCAAGATAAAGATTTAGCTGCCTTAAGAAAAATCCCGGCAACTCAGCCTGGGAGCGAATTTAAGCAAAGTTGCTTTATGGCGATGCGAAAGGTGCCTGCTGGTAAAACTCTAAGTTATACACAACTCGCAGCCAAAAGCATCAACCCAAATGCAGTGAGAGCTGCTGCGAGCGCTTGTGCCACTAACAAGCTGGCACCCTTTGTTCCTTGCCACAGAATTATCAAAGCTACAGGTGAGATAGGTAACTATGCATTTGGAAACTCTTTAAAAATGGCGATTTTGCAGCACGAAGGCGCAATTTAACCTTAAGAAATACCGGGGGTTATCTGGTTTTTTGGTAGCCTCAATTAGGTGAAACTGCGAATTAGAAGCTTCGTTGCTAGTTTGGCGATTGCGAGCGTTTTCTCGTTCTACTTGGTCCCAGTAGCTCATGGCAACGACTATCCCGGGCAAGAAAATTTGTCGGTGGGAGCTCAAAATGAGTATGTAAAAGAAGTACAAGAAGCTTTGATTCGCCTCGGTTATTCAATATCTCCTGCCAATGGACGCTATGGGCCGCAGACCACAAAAGCAGTTAGTGAGTTTTATTCATCTCGCGGCGATCGCTCAGATGGAACCAGCATTGGGCCTGCTGGGTATAAAGCGATTATGGGTGAGGCGTCGGTTGCCGAAGAGGTAAAGTCAAAAGCGAAACCAAAAGCTAAAAAAAAGAACTCGAAAGCCGCGACTCGACAGCGCTTTCGAGCCATGGGGGATGTGACACTAATCAATGGCACCCGAAAGTCACGAGCGGCTCGGGAAGCTGTGAGCTTTGAAGCGTGGCAAGCAGCACCTTTTGCAAAATTTATCGCTAAGCGAGAATCAAACCGTAGGTGTAAAGCGGTAAATCGAACCGGAAAGTATCGCGGCAGATGGCAGATGGATAAAAACTTCTGGGCTAGTTATGGTGGTAAAAAATTTGCAAAGCGGCCAGACAAAGCCAGTTGTGCCGAACAGGATTTAGTTGCTTATCGCGGTTGGATTGCTCGCGGCTGGAAGCCTTGGAATTACTAAGATACCTTCATGGGGCAATTTTCTTACCTAGGAGTCTTGCTCTTTATATTTTTAGCAACTTTTTTATTAGAGGTTGTCTTAAAAGCCAGAGTTTGGCAAAAATTTAGACGACTCATCTTCACAATTGTTCCTGTAGTTTTGGCGATGACCCTTTGGGACTGGTATGCAATTATCAACGATCATTGGTATTTCAATGATGAGTTGACTTCGGGAATCATACTTTTTAATTTTTTACCGATTGAAGAATTATTATTTTTTATTTTTGTTCCGATTGCCTCCTTACTTACCTTTGAAGCAGTTCGCTCTATTAAAAAAGAGTCGGTGCCGGGTGAGAAGCTATGACTTACCTACAAATTGCTTTAATTTATATCGCGATTGCCCTATTGCTTGATTTTGTGATACTGAAGACTTATGTTCTTAAAATTAAGTTGTTTTGGCTTTCTTATTCGATTGTTTTATTTTTTCAATTTCTCACCAATGGAGTTTTAACTGGATTTCTGATCGTTACTTACAACCCAGAAATTTTGGTTGGCAGTGGAGAATATCTCACCAATCGACCTCCCTTAATTGGCGATGGCAGACTATTTTTTGCACCTATGGAAGATGTCTTATTTGGTTTTTCAATGATTGTTTTTACAATTTCACTTTGGGTTTATTTTGGCCGGCGAGGAATCCAAAAAGAACCTGTTTCAGGACCGCCGCCAAAATGGTGGCCTAAGGGTGGCTGGTACGGCACCAAGTGATTAACGCTTCAAGCGATTTTTAATTCTCCTTGAAATTTCAGCGGTTAAACTCTTAAAGGGAAGCCGTTTTATCGCATTTTTTTGAACGCCCTGCATTCCAATAGCAACGGTGGCAATTGAAATCGTTTCGGGGAGCTGCTGCTCTTTAGCTCCAGAAATTTCTAAAGCAACTTGCTCCAATTCTCCGATAACCTTTAAGTTCATTTTGGAGATCTCATCAAAGTATTGCTTGGCAATCTGATTCGCTTTTTCAGTGGCCCAGACTGGGGTAGTTACCTTTTCAGGTTTTGCTTCAGCAATTGGTGTATTTAATATTTCATGCATCATGCTACGTCTAACGAATGATTCATACTTATC
>JALRKC010000026.1 GCA_023254955.1 Candidatus Nanopelagicales bacterium
CAGGAAGGTTAACTTCAAATCTTTTGTTATTTACTTCAACAACCACCGTGCTGCGCAGTGAAGGATTTTGTGAAGGATCGAGTTCATCATAAGGTACTAATTGGTTGTCGAACTCTGTCTCAATCCAAGAGGTATAAATTTTAAATTTTTCATTTGAGTCTTTCGGTGCGAAAGCTGCATCTTCAATAACTTGCTGGTGGAATGGAATTACGGTGGCAATTCCTTCTACTTTGAACTCAGCCAATGCTCGTTTTGCTCTGTGCAGCGCTTCAGTTCTGGTGGCACCAGTAATAATCAGCTTGGCTAACAATGAATCAAAATTTTGCCCAATTTGATCATTTTCTTTAAAGCCAGTATCTACTCGTACTCCAGGACCGGCTGGTAATTCAAAAACTTTTAAAAATCCTGGGGTGGGTAAGAAGTTTTTACCCGGATCTTCTCCATTGATTCGAAATTCAATACTATGGCCGCGGACTTCTGGATCAGCAAAATTTATTTCTTCTCCCTGAGCAATCTTGATTTGCCACTTAACTAAGTCAATTCCTGTAACTTCCTCGCTGACTGGGTGCTCTACCTGTAAACGAGTATTGACCTCTAAGAAAGAAATCATTCCATCTTGGGCAACTAAGAATTCACAAGTGGCGGCACCTTGATAGTTAGCTTGTTTGAGTATGGCTTTTGATGACTCATAAAGTTCAGCTATTTGTGCAGCTGTTAAAAAAGGAGCAGGGGCTTCTTCAACTAGCTTTTGATGCCTTCGCTGTAAAGAGCAATCTCTGGTTGATACAACAACTACGTTTCCAAAACTATCTGCGAGGCATTGAGTTTCGACGTGGCGGGGTTTTTCTAGGTAGCGCTCAACAAAACACTCACCGTTTCCAAATGCCGCTTCCGCCTCTCTTACCGCAGATTCGAAAGCAGGAATGATTTCATCTTTACTTTTAGCGACCTTAAGACCACGGCCACCGCCACCAAAAGCGGCTTTAATGGCAATTGGGGTTCCATATTTTTCGGCAAAAGCGATGACTTCGCTTGCATCTTTTACTGGATCACTGGTTCCTGGCGCGAGTGGTGCGCCTACTCTGGCTGCGATATGTCTAGCCTTTACCTTGTCACCAAGTGCGCTAATTGATTCAGGGGAGGGACCTATCCAAATTAAATTTTCAAGAATTACTCGTTTGGCAAATTCTGCGTTTTCTGAAAGAAATCCATAACCCGGATGAATTGCATCGGCTCCAGTCTGTTTTGCCGCGTTGATTATTTTTGCCATATCGAGATAAGAGTCTTTGGCGGTAATGCCTCCCAATGCAAGGGCATGATCCGCCATGGTTACATGCATTAAATTTCGATCTGTTTCTGAATAAACAGCAACTGCTTCGATTCCTAAATCATGGCAAGCTCTAATGACTCTTACTGCAATTTCGCCGCGATTTGCAACCAGCACTCGTTTGATTTTCATGACACCTGAAATCCTAGGGCTAAAGCAACTAATACGACCCTAGCCCTGAGCCATTGCTTAAAGAAGATTTGGAATCTTTTGCTCTTCGGCCAAATTAGCTCTTCTGAAATAGAGCGTTACGGCCGTCGACACTAAAACGATAAACAAGGAGTAAAGCGCAGGGACAATCAACACCAGGCCAATCGTAGGGTCTCCACTGAAATTGAGTAAAACGATCGCAATGCCTAAAGGTCCATTTTGGATTCCAGTTTCTAGTGCGATAGTCCTTGCATTCATTGGGTGGAGTTTTATCGCCTTAGTTAATGAATAGGCAATTGAGATACCAAAGAGCCCTAGCCCAACGGCTACTAAATAAGTTTGCCAAGGTGTTGAAGATAGCAACCCCCAATTTCGTGGCACCCAGGTAGAAAGTAAGAAAAGAATAAAAAATAAGCCAAAAAATCCACCAAGCAGTTCTAATACGGCCCCAATATTTGCACTGATACGCCTTAGCATCATTCCTAAAACCACGGGAATTAAAAGCAGAATCAGCGTGACAATGATGTTTCGAGGAGGAATTTGCTGTGCAGCACTGCCTTCAGGTGAAAGTAATCCTAAATAAAAGTAGAGAACTAGTGGGGTCATTAATATTGCCCAAAGCGTTGAATTGGTTGTCATTATTACGCTAAGCGCTAAGTTTCCTTTTGAAAAATAGGTAAAAATATTGGAAGTGGTTCCAGCAGGAACGCTTCCCATAATCATGGCACCTATTGCCACGGGTAGTGCATACTCTTTTGGTAATTGAAACAGAAAGGTCACAATAAGTAAGTAAGCCAACAATGGCATGATTCCAAATTGGGTAACCCAGCCGATTATCAAACCCCAGGGTCTGCGTAAGGCTAAGCGAAAATCTCTGGGGGTTAATCCGGCTCCCAGGCCAAACATGATCACAAACACCATAACAACCAACAAGACTTCTTCAAAAGGAGTGACAACGTCTTGTTCGGATACTTGAGCTTGCGCTCGGCTTAAAGTTGCAATCAAATTCATTATGCGTCCTTAGCCTTAGTTGGGGTTCCTTCGCTCATTGCGAGACTGCGCAATTCGCGTCTCAAGATTTTTCCAATAGGGCTTTTTGGCAATTCGTCTACAAAAACAATTGCCTTTGGCACTTTATATCTTGCTAAATGTTCTCGACAGTGCTCGATTATCGACTCTTGACTTGGGGCTGGTGAATTGGTTACTACGTATGCACAAACTTTTTCACCTAAATTTTCATCCGGTAAACCAACGACTCCAACCTCCATCACTCCTGGAACGCTAGCAATTCGCTCTTCAACTTCATTTGGATAAACATTGAAGCCACTGACCAAAATCACATCTTTTTTGCGATCAACAATGGTAAAAAATCCATCTTGATCCATTTGGGCAATATCCCCAGTTTTTAGCCAACCATTAACAATGGTGTTTGCGGATTCTTTTTCGTTTTGCCAATATCCCAGCATCACTTGCGGCCCACGCGCCAGCAGTTCGCCAGCTTCACCTAATCCAACTTCGTTTCCAGAATCGTCAACTAATTTAATTTCAGTTGAGGGAACAGGTATTCCAATAGTTCCCAATCTGGCACTGCCGTCTAGCGGATTGAAAGTTAGCACTGGAGCTGATTCAGTTAAGCCAAATCCTTCAACTAGTGGGGTATTAGTAACCTCCTGCCAGTTTGTTGCAACTGATTGATGTAGCGCCATGCCGCCGGCCACTGATGCTCTTAAGTGCTTGGGTGGTCCATCTAAAAACCAACGCTCCTTTAATAGTGCGTTATAAAGTGTATTTACGCCGGTGACCCAAGTGATTTTATAATTTTCAAACGCACGTTTTAGGTTGCTCGGAGGTCTTGGGTTGGGGATCACGATGTTTCTTGCACCAACATGGAAGAAGCCCAACAAGTTAACGGTAAACGCAAAGATGTGATACAACGGAATTGCCGTAATAACAGTTTCTTTACCTGGGCGAATAAAAGATCCAGCCATTTGAATCATTTGCATTGTGTTCGCAATTAAATTTAGATGAGAAAGCATGGCGCCCTTAGAAACACCAGTAGTACCGCCGGTGTATTGCAATGTGGCAATTGAATCTGCGGACAAGTCATTCACATAGTCCTTTACCGCTTGGCGCTTTGAATGATTTTGCCCAGCGTTTAACGCATCAAGCAATTTAGTGTGAGGCACTTTAATTTCAGGAAGCGATCTATTCCACACTTTTTGAACAAGGCGAATAACTCCACCAACAACCTTTGGAAAAAATTCAGATATTTTTACAGTAACAACCGTCTCAATTTGGGTTTTAGGTAATACCTCAGGCAGACGATCGGCAAACATATCAATGATCACCAGCGCACGAGCCCCAGAATCTGAAAACTGGTGAATCATTTCAGTCGCGGTGTAGAGCGGATTGGTATTAACTAAAACGCAACCAGCCTTCATAACCCCAAAAGCAACGATGGGGTAGCTAAGGCAGTTGGGCATTTGCACAGCAACTCGATCGCCAGCATTTAGTTTTACTACTTCTCGAAGGTAAACCGCAAAATCATCTGACAGTTCATCAATTCTCTTATAGGTCAAAGAGCCATTCATTCCATTTGGCATGCATTGAGTAAAGGCAATGGTGTCAGCATATTTTTCTGCAGCTTCGCGAAACAAAGCTGGAAGATGTGGATAATTGATATCTCTTAATTTGGGATTTACTTCGGTTGGATATTTCGCTAACCAAGGCGCTTGCGTCATATTCACTCTTTCAGCTGGTCGAGTTTTGTGCCATCATAGCCACGAAACCGCAAATGAAACCAGAGATAAAATATTATTTTTAGCTTTCCCAAAAATCTGTCCAATTAAGCCCTACACTGGCGCTTAACTTTTTGACAGTATTTATAGATAGCCCAATTACACTGTTTGAATCACCTGCAACAGATTTAACAAAGGCAGCGCCATAGCCGTTGAGGGTAAATGACCCTGCCACCTGCAAGGGCTCACCTGTGTCTAAATACCGCTCAACTTCCAGCTCAGTAATTTGGTCCATTTCAACTTTTGTCGCAACGACAGCAGTTTCGAATTTCTGACTGGCTAGATTCATTACCAAATGACCGGTATGCAGGATTCCAGTTTTAGCGCTCATTTCTAGGATACGTTCTTTTGCTTCTTCTCTATTTTCTGGTTTGCCGACCAACAGATTGTTTAACTCCCACATGGAGTCTGCGGCGATCAAAACTCCCGCATTGGGTAGTGGGTGCTCGGCAACAACTTTTTGGGCTTTTGCCCTCGCTAAGGCGATAACTTTCTCTGCAGAGCTTTGAGCTGATAATTTTTTCAAAACTGATTCTTCATCTAGATTGGAATTTATAATTATGGGGTTAATTCCTGCATTAATTAGCAAATCTCTTCTTGCCGGTGATGCTGAAGCTAAAACAACTTTCAAGTTTTCACTCATGGTGAATTATGTTGCCATCCTTGAGGTTGCACACGCGGAGGTTTTCTAAAACTTGCTTCTGGGATTGCCCAATTGGATCCACTAAGAGTTAGTTCTTCATGAGCGAAGGTACGATTTACAATTTGTGCCAAGGCATGTGAAATAGCTAATGACTCTTCTTCGCTTGGCTGACCTTTTGAAACAGCAAAGTTTATCTCTTTTTTCACAGTGGAATGTTTCCATGTTTCTTACTAGGCAACGTCTCGCGCTTAGTTCTGAGCATGCGAAGCGACTTCACTATGCGAGCTCTAGTCTCACTGGGTGTAATCACTGCATCAATCCAACCGCGCTCTGCAGCAATGTAGGGATTATCAAATGCTTCTTCATATTCGGTTATTTTTTCTGTACGGACTGCTTGCGGGTCACTGGCTGCCTTTAAGTCTTTTCGATACAAAATGTTTACCGCACCTTGGGCACCCATAACTGCTACTTGCGCAGTTGGCCAAGCCAAATTCACATCTGCGCCTAAATGCTTTGATCCCATTACGATATACGCGCCGCCATAGGCTTTTCTAGTTATTACAGTGACTAATGGCACCGTTGCTTCAGCGTAAGCATAAATTAATTTGGCCCCTCTTCGAATAATTCCGCCGTACTCTTGGTTCACTCCAGGTAAGAATCCGGGTACATCAACAAAGGTAATAATCGGAATATTAAAAGCATCGCAAGTTCTTACAAATCTCGCTGCTTTTTCACTTGCTTCAATATCTAGGGTTCCCGCTAATTGCATTGGTTGATTGGCCACAATTCCCACTGTGTGTCCTTCAACTCGACCAAAGCCCACCATGATGTTAGGAGCCCAATTTGCATGCACTTCAAAAAATTCATCATCATCTAAAACATGTTCCACCAAAGTGTGCATGTCATAGGGCTGATTTGGTGAATCTGGTACCAGATTATCCATTTCCAGATCATGTTGAGTTATTTCTAGCTCAGCTTCATGAGGAAATGAAGGCGCAGGTTCTGCATTATTGGAGGGCAAGTAACTAAGAAGTAAGCGCACATATTCAAAAGCATCATTCTCATCTTGCGCCATATAAGAAGCGACTCCAGATTTGGTCGAATGAATACTGGCTCCTCCTAGTTCATCAAAAGTTACATCTTCTCCAGTGATCGCCTTTATAACGTCTGGACCCGTAATAAACATATGAGCAGTTTTATCTGCCATAACTATGAAGTCAGTTAGCGCTGGAGAATAAACTGCACCCCCAGCGCACGGGCCAACAATGACAGAAATTTGCGGAATTAAACCAGAGGCATGGGTATTTCTGCGAAAGATTTCTCCGTACATGGCAAGCGAAGCCACGCCTTCTTGAATCCGGGCTCCACCAGAATCATTTATGCCAATTACTGGTACACCTGTTTTCATTGCTAAGTCCATAATTTTTACGATTTTTTGACCCATTGCCTCACCCAAGCTTCCGCCCATAACGGTGAAATCTTGTGAGTAGATGCAAACAGGTCTTCCGTCGACAGTTCCAAAACCAGTGATAACTCCATCAGAAGCGATGCGCGTTTTTTCCATACCAAAACTATTTTTTTGATGTTTTACTAAATCATCAATTTCGTTAAAGGAACCTGGATCCAACAACTTGTTAATACGTTCACGGGCAGTGAGTTTTCCTTTTGAATGTTGTTTTTCTTGGGCATTGACCTCACCCACGCCGCTAGATTCCTCACGAAGGCTAAGCAGCTGTTCGAGCTTTGCCTTAGTTGAGGATTGTGGCGGGTTCGGCTTACTCACAGCACTCCTTTTACTTGCTTTGTCGTACGGTAACAGTTATGGACCAGCAAGAGTGGGAAAGATCGCCCTTGAGGCTAAATCTCATTGAGGATTCGGTAAAAAGAGCACAAGCCGGGGTTAGCAAAATCATTTATTTACCTCAAACAGGATCAACCAATCAAGTTGCGGTGGATTTGCTTGCGGAGGGAAACTCGGAGTTTGCCGTAGTGACGGACTTTCAGTCTGCCGGAAAAGGAAGATTAAACCGAATCTGGGAGGCGAGCCCAGAAAGTTCGCTATTGATTTCCCTGGCTTTTAAATTAAATGCCATTACCAATTTGGGATGGCTAAATCTCTGGGCGGCAACAATTGCTCGGAGAGTACTAATGGAAAACTTTAATTTGGAAATAGCTCTCAAATGGCCAAATGATTTAGTGGTAGCGACTCCAGATGCCTTTTTAAAGTTTGGGGGAATACTCTCAGAAATTCATAAAGAGCATGTCATTTTTGGTATTGGAATTAATTACTCCCAAGATCACTCAGAGCTACCAACCAGTATTTCCACAAGCATTAAATTACAGAATGCTAATTTTGTAGCTCGTGAATTTGTCATCGCTGACTTAATTAGCAATTTATACAAGTTCTGGAATCTGGATGCAAATAGTAATCAATTTCCAGCCAAGGCGATAATGCGCGAATATCAAGCGGCTAGTTACACCCTGGGAAGACGTGTGGTTGTGACGCTGCCAAATGGAAATGAAATAAGTGGGATAGCGGTAGCCTTGGCTGAGAATGGGGCCTTAATGGTCCGTAATGAAAAGGGAGAAATCGAAACAATTACCGCAGGTGACGTGAATTAGATGCAAGATTACTTTCCAACGGTTTTAGTGATTGGTGCCGGCCAATTAGCCCGAATGATGATTGAAGCGAGCACTCGCTTAGGAATCAAAATTCGAGTGCTTGCAGCAGCCAATGATGAATCAGCAGCTCAAATTTCTAGTGATAATTATTTAGGCGACTATAGAAATTTAGAACATTTGATAATTGCAAGTAAGGGAGTTTCTGTCGTAACTTTTGATCACGAACATGTTCCCTTAGAGCTGCTTGCGCAATTAGAAAAAATGAAAATTGCAATTCGACCAGGCATCAAAGCGTTAGCTTGCTCGCAAGATAAGGCTCATATGCGACAAACTTTGCATCAGGCACAGTTACCAAATCCCAGATGGATTTCAACAAACTCCATTACAAAAGCGCAACAATTTTTTAATGAGCAATCGGGTCAAATGATTTTGAAAGCGATAAAAGGTGGGTATGACGGTAAGGGCGTATGGGAGATAGAAGAAGCGGCTCAGCTCAATGAATTTTTTACTACTCCTGATAGCACTTGGCTCTTAGAAGAAAAAGTCGACTTTGTTCGTGAGTTGGCGGTGCAGGTAGTAAGAAGCCCCAGCAATCAATTAGTGGTCTACCAGCCCGTTGAAACTAGACAAAAAAATGGAGTCTGCAATGAGGTGATAGCCCCAGCACCAAATTTAGATGAAAATTTAAATATTAAAATTCAACAATTAGGCCTAATGGTGGCAAAGGAATTAGACATTACCGGAGTTTTTACTATCGAAATGTTTGAGACCAAGAGCGGCGAAATTTTAATAAATGAATTAGCTATGCGGCCACATAATTCTGGTCATTGGTCAATTGATGGCGCAATTACCAGTCAATTTGAAAATCATTTGAGAGCAATTTTAGATTTACCTTTAGGAAGCTCCGCTCCAAAAGCTCCTTACACGGTAATGGCAAATATTCTTGGTGGAGATTTTCAAGATTTGTATCGACCGTATCTGCACTGCTTAGCTCGCGATCCCCAGCTTCGCGTTCAGCTTTATGGCAAAGGCGTTAAACCAGGGCGTAAGGTAGGACACCTAAACTTAAGTGGAACAGATTGGGTTGATTTGTTAGCAAGAGTTCGCCACGCAGCGGATTACTTCACTGGAACAATAACTGAGTGAACATGAATACTCCTTTAATTTCGATAGTGATGGGTAGCTCGAGCGACAAAGCTGCCTTGCAAGGTGCGATTGATTTGCTAGACGAATTTGAAATTGGTTATGAGCTACAAGTGCAAAGCGCTCATCGCACCCCTGAAGAAATGATGGAGTATGCAAAAGCGGCTTTATCGCGCGGAGTAAAAACTATCATCGCGGCAGCCGGAGGAGCGGCGCATTTGCCGGGCATGATTGCCTCGCTAACTACACTTCCAGTAATTGGTGTACCGGTACCGTTGAAGAATCTCAACGGGCTTGACTCGTTACTTTCAATTGCCCAAATGCCAGCGGGCGTACCAGTGGCTACTGTAGGAATTGCTAACAGTAAAAATGCTGCTTTGTTAGCTTTAAGAATATTGGCGACTCATGATCCTAAAATTGAAGAGAAGCTTGTTAGATTTCAAGCCGCACAAAAAGATATAGTTAAAAAACAAAATCAAGAATTGTCTTGAAGCTCGAAATTTACTATTCGTCCATTTTTAATATCTTCAAAGATTTGAGTTGCTTGTGGCTCAATTGGAACTAAAACCGAACCAACATTTTCAATTCTTCCACCGGATTCCACAGGTAGCGTCCCAGAATTGATCTCTTTCATTGCAGCAAAAACTAGCAGTGATAAATCAAATGCATTTGTCTTTTCATCTACAGTAATTGCCTCACCCAGATTCCAAACAATTCTGTATTGCGCAACAGGATTTAAAATTGTTGAAATACTGGTGACTTTCTTAATTAGAGATTTAATAACTTCTTGCTGTCTTTCAACTCTTCCCAGATCGCCTTTAGGGTCGGTATAACGCGCTCGCGAGTAAGCCAAGGCAGTTTTGCCATCGATT
>JALRKC010000027.1 GCA_023254955.1 Candidatus Nanopelagicales bacterium
AGCTGAAAGATCTTTAGAAGAATTGGCCCGTTTAGCAGAAACAGCAGGGTCAGTCGTTTTAGCTGGTTTAATTCAAAGGCGTGATGTGCCAGATACTGCTACTTACATAGGTTCAGGAAAAGCTTTAGAGCTTAAACAAATAGTGAAAGATAATAAAGCTGACACAGTAATTTTTGATGGGGAGCTTTCACCTGGCCAATTAAGACATTTAGAAGACATCGTAAAGGTAAAAGTAATTGATAGAACTTGGCTAATTTTAGATATTTTCGCGCAACATGCAAAAAGTAGTGAAGGTAAAGCGCAGGTTGCTCTTGCGCAAATGCAATACATGCTGCCAAGGTTGCGCGGTTGGGGTGAAGCGTTAAGTCGGCAAGCTGCCAGCGGCGGCAGTGTTGGCATTGGAACTCGCGGCCCAGGTGAAACCAAAATAGAAACTGATCGCCGGCGCATTAGAGATTCAATGGCAAGGCTTAGGCGAGAGATAAAGCAAATGGCTAAAACTCGCGATTTACAAAGAAAAGTCCGGCGCAAGAGTAATACTCCAGCAATTGCTATCGCCGGTTATACAAACGCTGGTAAATCAAGTTTGCTAAATCGAATTACTAAAGCAGAAGTCTTAGTTGAAGATGCTTTATTTGCCACCTTGGATACCACGGTGCGAAAAGCGCAAGCTCCCAGCGGAAGAGAAGTCACTATCAGTGACACTGTGGGTTTTGTTAGGCATTTACCTCATGGGCTAGTAGATGCTTTTAGAAGCACACTAGAAGAAGTAACGAATGCTGATTTGATTTTGCATGTGGTCGATGCTTCAGACCCAGACCCTCAAGGTCAATACCTGGCGGTAAGAGAAGTCCTAGCTGAAATTGATGCAAACAATATCTTAGAGATTTTAGTTTTTAACAAGATAGATTTGCTAACTCAAGATGAGTTAAATGACTTAGAACTAGAGTTTCCAAATGCCATTTTTATTTCTGCTCAAAAGAGGATTGGAATCGACGAACTATGGCAACGAATAGAAAAATCTTTACCTGAGCCAACCATTGAATTTGCCGGTTTGATCCCTTATTCACGAGGCGACCTATTGGCAAAAATCCACAATGAAGGAAAATTACTAAACCTTGAAAACCTAGAAGCTGGAATGCAAGTCAAAGCTTTAGTGGCAGAGAATTTGGCACACCAACTTAATTTGGCAAAGTTATGACAAATACGCAAGAAGTTTTGGCGCAAGCAGTCGTAGCTGTTGGTGGCGAAACTAGAACCGGTCAATTAGAGATGGCTTTAGCCGTGGATAAGGCGATCAAAGAGCACAAGCATCTATTAGTGCAAGCTGGCACTGGCACAGGTAAGTCTTTGGCTTATCTGGCACCTGCCTTGGCGCTGGGTGAAACCGTGGTGGTGGCTACAGCAACTTTGGCGCTGCAGCGACAGATTTTGCAAAGAGATTTGCCAGCAATTAAAGAGCAGGTTTCAAAAGTTCTTGGCCGAGAAATTTCTTGGGCAATTTTAAAAGGTAGAAATCACTATGTTTGCCTAGACAAGGTAAGTCGCGGCCCAGAGGATGAAGAGCCAGGTTTGTTTGAAATTCCGATTTCTAATCTTGCCCAGCAAGCTAAAAAATTAAACAACTGGATTAATGAGACGCTCACTGGTGATAGAGATGAGCTCCCAGAGGGAATCGATCAAAGATTATGGCGTGGGGTTAGCGTAACTGGCAGAGAATGTATTGGTGCAAGTCGTTGTTCATTTGCCCAGGATTGTTTTAGTGAAATTGCTAAAGAAAATGCCAAAGTTGCTGATTTAGTAATTACTAATCATGCTTTATTAGCTATCGACGCTATAGAAGGTTTGCCGGTGCTACCTGAGCATGTGGCAGTGATTGTTGATGAAGGACATGAATTAATTGATCGAGCAACTGGTGCGGTAACTAAGCAAATTAGCCCTGCCATCATTCAACGTTGCGCCAATGCTGCAAAAAGATTTATTGAACTTGAAGATCTACAAGATATAGATGACGCGGCAGAGGGCTTGGCCTTAGTTTTAGATGAGACAGCATCTGGTCGAATAACTGAATTAAATAACTCACTTGCCGGGGCGCTGGCCAGAGTTCGAGACACTTTGCAACGAGCAATTAGCGAGATGCGCAAAAACAAGCCAGATGCCGATGACTTAGAAGAAAGCGCGGCTTTTCAAAGAAGCAGGGTGGAGCTTGAAGAGGTATTGCAGGCAGTAACTGCGATCTTGCAGCTTAATGAATTTAATGTGCTTTGGATTGATGAAAGCCGAAGGCAAATCTTAAATCTGGCCCCTTTGAGTGTGGCAGGAATTTTGAGAGAAAATCTTTTTGAAAAAAAACCGGTAATTTTAACTAGCGCCACTTTAAAGGTCGGTGAAAATTTTGATTCTTTAATTGGCAATTTAGGCCTTGAAAAAGATGAGGTAACGACTTTAGATGTCGGAAGTCCTTTTGATTTTCAAAAACAGGGGATTTTATATGTAGCAAAAGATTTACCTGCTCCCGGTCGTGATGGATTAAGCCAAGCCGCCATTGAAGAAATGCGAGATTTAGTAACCGCCATTGGTGGCAGAGCGCTGCTTTTGATGAGCTCTTGGAATGCAGTCGAACAAGTTGCTGAGAAGTTATCAGACCTAGATTTAAATTTATTGGTTGCTAAAAAAGGTGAACCAATAAGTTTTTTAGTTGAAGAATTTATCCAAGATGAAACTAGCGTCTTGATTGGCACGATTGGTCTTTGGCAAGGAGTTGATATTCCAGGCAGCAGCGCTAGCTTGGTGGTGATAGACAAAATCCCGTTCCCAAGGCCAGATGATCCAATAATCTCAGCTCGAAGCGCTTTAGCTGATTCGCAAGGGCGAAGTGGCTTTGCTTCGGTTTCTTTACCCAAAGCTGCTCTCTTGCTAGCCCAAGGCGTTGGAAGGCTAATTAGAAAATCCAGCGATAAAGGCATGGTTGCGGTGCTAGATCCAAGATTGATTAATGCAAATTATGCTAAGCGTTTACTAAAGACCTTGCCGCCCTTTTGGCTAACTACAGATCCAGCGGCAGCCAGAAAGTCTTTAGTGAGACTTCGAGAAGAAATCGAGGCGGCTGTTGAAGCTAAATCGTAAAACATTATTTACGCTTTCACTTACAGTAGTTATCTTAATTTTTGGTATTAATTGGTTTGTTAATTATGCAGATTGGGAAACTACTCGCAGGCTAGCACTGAGCTTAGATAGGCCCAATCTTGCAATATTTGCAGTTATTGCTGTTTTAAATGCCTTGATCTACCCTTTGCCGTTTAAAATCACGACTAAAAATTTAAGCTATGTTCGCGCTTTTGTAATCAGACAGTCTTCATTTGCTATCGCTAATACTTTGCCTGCCGGAGGCACCATTGGGGTCGCCATTATTTATGTGATGATGAGAGCTTTTCGAATTAGCTCAGTTGCGAGCTTTGCCACAATTTCAATTAGTGGTGTTTTTAATGTGATGATGACGTTAGGTATGCCAATGCTTTCTTTAGTGCTGCTTGCGATTTCAGGGCAAAGCTCATCACGTTTAGTTTTGCCTGCGATTATCGCGGGAATACTTCTGATAATCATGATCAGCGGATTTGTTGGAATTCTACGAAGTGCGGCGTTTGGCGAGAAAGTAGAAAATCTTTTTGCCCGTATTATGAGGGCATTTAAAAGTCAGCGAACAATTTCTTTTACAAAGTTTCGTATTTCCACCTATGAAATATTGAAAGAGAAGTGGGTACGGCTTTTAGCAATTGGTATTGCGATCCAACTCTTGATGTTTTTAGCTTTGCCCGTGGCCTTGTTTGGCTTGGGGCAAAGTATAGGATTTTTTGAGATTTTAGTTGCCTTTGCTTTTGCCAGGCTAGTAACTCTGGTTCCGATAACGCCAGGGGGGATTGGGACCACTGACGGTTTAATGCTGGCCTTGTTAATAGGGTTTGGAGCGACCTTGCCCGCTGCTACTGCAAGTATTTTGATTTGGCGTACCGTTTATTACTTGCCGCAAGTGGTTTTGGGGCTAGTAAGTGTTATTTTTTGGCAGTTAAAAATTAACAGGTGATCAAGGTCATGAATCCTTAACCGAAAATTACGGCTAGAATGTGGCTTCCACTCAAAGGAGCGTTCCATGGCTGAAGACTTCAGCAAGTTGGTTTTGACCAAAGCGGGCAAGGCAGAATTGCAAGCGCGGGTAGATCACTTGCGTAATGAGGTGTTACCTGGATTTAAGCCGCTAATTGGCGCGACCGATCGAGACGAAAATGTGGTCCAAGAATTTACCCGCCTTACTGAAGAAGCTGATGAGATCGATTCTTTAATAGCCATGGCAAGCAAGGTCGATGTTGAAAACTTTGATGGCACGGTAACGCTTGGCGCATTAGTTAGCGTTCATACCGACACTGACAAATTCAAAGTTCGAGTAGTTCATTCGCGAGAAGCTCACTTAGATGACGAGCGAATTGCCTCAGATTCACCGCTTGGTCAGGCCTTGATGGGTGCTAAAAAAGGTGATGTGGTTGAAGTTTCAGCTCCGAGTGGTAACTGGAAAGCCACGGTCAAAAGCGTAAAACTCGAAGAGTAATCATCCACAGGTAAGGGTTATCCCCAATTTTTTAGTGTCCCGAAAACTTTTTGACCATTTGCGTCATCTTAATAAGTATGACTCAAAAAACAGAAAACGAAAGAAAAGGCCCAAGTTCGCTTGTGGCAGCAATTCCGCACCTAGTGGGCTTCGAGCCTGAAAGCAGCTTAGTTTTAGTTGCTATAGCTAAAAACTCTTATCGAGTTCAATTGGTCATTCGGCTCGATTTAATTGGGCTAACCGATAGAGATTTATTAGAGAAAGTTAACCAATCAATAACTAGCGCTCAAAAAGAAGCCGGGGCTGACATTTTTTTACCAGTTTTTTACATCGGAAGTGACTGGCAAAAGTTTCGCGGCTTTTTAAAAGATTTTTATCAAACTCAACCTGAAGCGATTGAATTGCTTGATGCAGTTTGGGTTAACCAAAATAGATATGGCTCTATTCTTTGCGAGAATCAAGAGTGTTGCCCGGCTGAAGGCTATCAGCTCCCAGATCAGACTTCTTTAGAAAAACTGCAATTGATCTCACAGGGCAAAGCCGTAATGCCAAGTAGAGGAAATATTGAAAGTTATTTTCAAAGTAAAGCAGCAAATAAAAAGCTCACTCTGGCGCTTTCAAAAATTCTGAAAGCTAGTAAACGCTCAAAAAGCCCTTCATTTCAAGAGAATCTTTACAATCGAGTGTTAGTTAATCTTATGCAAAGTGACCATGAGCTCAACTTGCAAGAACAAGCTGAGGTTTTATTTGCTACCGGTGAAGTTGGCCTTAGAGATCGACTAATAAGCGAGGTATTATCTGAAATTCAAAGTCAAACTGAGCCATTAGATAAATTGCACAAACTAAAGGCACGATTATTGCCAGCAATTCAAAGCGCACCGGAAGGTCAAGCAAAAACCATCTTGACTTGCTTGGGGCTTTGGCTTTGGCAGTTGGGTGAAAGTGTTTGGGCTGAAGCTGCAATAAAGCAAGCCTTAGAACACGATGAAAGTTATCGCCTGGGGATTTTGTCCTTAAGTGCCATGAAGAGCGGTTTGCCGCCCTGGCGCTTTGCAGATTGCTTCATCCCCACTACTGGTCAATAAAAAAGACTTGCGGTACTCTTTGCTTCAAGGTTAAGAGCCTCAGCGTTAAGCACCGGCTGGCTGAGCGGCAACCCTCCACCGCGGTGGGGTGCTCCGGGATGAGACCAGGTTCGAGAAATCGAGCAAGCGCGGGTCTTGCGTCAGGCAAGGCCCCGTCATTAAAGGGGCACTGATGCGATGTATTTATAAATACCAATAATCAAAACCAGTTTTATCTGGCTATTGGTATTTCAAAAATCAAGCACTTCAGTGTTCAAAGACGGCATTCGCCTGATTGCCGCAGATTAAAAGGGAAAAGGAAATTAAATGAGTCAAGGTTGGAGCTTCGAAACTCGACAAATCCATGTTGGGCAATCTCCGGATTCACAAACTAACGCCAGAGCTTTGCCGATTTACCAAACAACTTCATATACCTTCCGCGATAGCAAGCATGCGGCAGATTTGTTTGCGTTGGCTGAGCCAGGCAACATCTACACCCGCATCATGAACCCAACACAAGCGGCAGTTGAAGAGCGCATTGCTTCGCTAGAAGGTGGAGTAGGTGCACTATTACTTGCTTCAGGTCAAGCTGCTGAAACTTATGCGATTTTGAATTTGGCTGAAGCCGGAGATCACATCGTTTCATCTCCCGCGCTTTATGGTGGAACCTACAACCTCTTTCATCACACTTTGCCAAAGTACGGCATTGAAGTTACCTTCGTTGATGATCCAGGTGATATCGAATCTTGGAAGAAGGCAATTCGCCCCAACACCAAGGCTTTTTATGCAGAAAGTATCGCAAATCCAAAGAATGAGATTTTAGATATTTCTGCAGTTGCAGATGTTGCCCATGACGCAGGCGTTCCGTTAATTATTGACAACACTGTAGCCACACCATTTTTGATTCGTCCGTTTGAACACGGCGCAGACATTGTGGTGCATTCGGTTACTAAATACATCGGAGGCCATGGAACATCCATCGCTGGTGCGATCGTGGATAGTGGAAAATTCAATTGGGCTAAAGATCCCAAGAAGTACCCGCAATACAACACTCCAGACCCTTCGTATCACGGGTTGGTTTATGCCGAAGCACTTGGCGAATTGGCTTACATTTTGCGCGCAAGAATTGTCTTACTGCGCGACTTAGGCGCCGCCATTTCACCTTTTAATGCTTTCTTAATCTCACAAGGATTAGAGACTTTGTCTTTGCGCATGGAACGACATATTCAAAATGCCAAGGCAGTAGCTGAATGGCTAACCACGAGAGATGAAGTTGACCAGGTGCACTATGCCGGCTTGCCAGATAGCAAATGGCATGCCCTTGGCAAAAAATATGCGCCATTAGGCACTGGCGCAGTTCTGTCATTTGAAATCAAAGGCGGAGTTGAAGCTGGTAAAAAGTTTGTTGATGCTCTGGAGTTACATTCTCACGTAGCCAATATCGGCGATGTGCGTTCACTAGTAATTCACCCAGCTTCCACAACTCACTCGCAATTAACTCCAGATGAGCAATTAGCCGCTGGTGTTACCCCTGGTTTGGTGCGTTTAGCAGTGGGCCTTGAGAACATTAACGACATTTTGGCAGATCTTGATGCTGGCTTTAGAGCCGCAAAGGGAGCTTAAAACTTAAATGCCGATTGATTACACAACTCCACCTCCTGCAAGCGGCGCTTGGCAGGAAGGCGGAGCTGTGGGCAGTAGAAAGTTTGCTCACTTTGAAAACTTCAAACTTGAAAACGGTTTTGTTTTTGAAAAATTAACTGTTGCTTATGAAACTTGGGGGGAATTAAATCCAAATAAAACTAATGCGATTTATGTAGCTCACGCATTAACTGGCGATTCCCATGTAGCAGGGGAAGCGAGCGATGGGCACCTAACTCCGGGTTGGTGGGATGGCTTAATTGGCGAGGGAAAAGTCATTGACCCTGAAGAATGGTTTGTAGTTTGTGCAAATGTTTTAGGCGGATGCCAAGGGACCACTGGGCCGGCAAGTATTTCTCCTGATGGGAAACCCTGGGGTAGTAGGTTTCCGCAAATTACCGTAAATGATCAAGTGCGAGTAGAAAAGTTACTGGCTGATTATTTAAGTATAGAAAAGTTTGCCCTGATCATGGGTGGGTCAATGGGCGGCATGAGAGTTTTAGAGTGGGCAGTCGAATTCCCAGAAAATTTAGAAAGCGCTTTTGTTATCGCAACGAGCGCAGCAGCTAGTGCTGATCAAATTGCTACTCAATCTGCGCAAATAGATGCGATTCGCTCTGATCTAAACTTTGCCAATGGCGATTATTACGACAGAGCGCCCGGCTCTGGCCCACATGTCGGTTTGGGTTTGGCAAGAAAATTTGCCCACTTAACTTATCGATCTGAAGCAGAGCTTGATGCTCGCTTTGGGCGAAGCCCCCAAGAAGGCATGAATAACAAATTTGCTGTGGAATCTTATTTAGATCATCACGCAAACAAACTTGCTCGCCGTTTTGATGCTAATAGTTACATTGTTTTAACTGATGCGATGAGTACCTTTGATATTGGTAAAAATCGTGGAGGCATCGCTAAGGCACTTTCTTACATCAAGGCAGACTTTTTTGTCGCTGGCATAGATACTGATCGGCTTTACCCAGTTAGACAACAACATGAATTAGCCCATTTGATTCCAACGGCGAACTCGCTTGAGGTTATAAAAAGCGAATTTGGCCATGATGGATTTTTGCTAGAAACTGAGCAAGTCTCCAGTGTGGTTGAAAAAGCGCTAATAGCCCTGCGCCAAAAGGCAAATTGATAAAAACTTTTAAGGCTTTTTTGAGTCTAAATTAAGTGCTCAACATATTTTTAACGGCATTAATTCTCTTACCGACCGAAACTAGCGTGGTAGCTGATTCAGAGTTACAAGGCTGGCGGGTAGCAGGTCAAATGTATTTAGATGAGACTTTTACCGGTAGTGAAACCACAAAGCGAGTCGCTGCCACTTGTCAAAACTGTAAATGGCTAGTAACCAACTACTGCAAAAGAGATAATCCGTTTCAGCAAATAAATAGTTGTGATCTTCCGGTATTAGGTTGTGAAACTGATTTGGGTAACGGGGTGAAGCATCGTATTTGGCGCCAGGTGACAGTTGACGAAGATTGGCAAGATGTGGGTGTTGTTTGTATTACGCCTAAAGGTCCGGTAACTCCAAGAGTAGTAAGTGAAGTCATTCGAGAAGAAGCAGTAATTTTTTTGCCTGCCTTGAATCCAACTAGTAGCCCGAAGAGTCAAGCATTGGTTAAGTTGCCGGTTCATTTTTCTACAAATCAGCCAACTCGTTTTGGGCCAAAAATAGTTAATGTTGCTGGTTTTGAAGTTTTATTAACTGCGTATCCAACCTGGGTTTGGAGTTTTCAAGATCAGCAGGTAATTACAAAAAATCAGCAAATTTCTCATACTTGGAATAAATCTGGTCGCTACCTGGTTTCAGTGAATGCCATGTGGGATGCAGATTGGCAGATTTTAGGCTCGAGTCAGCGACCGGCGCCAAATTTGGAGCAACGATCGAATTTTTATCTGCAATTAAGACCTGCTTGGGGGCAGCTGACCCGCTAAAGGTGCAAGATTTGCGCCTCATGCAAGAATAACCCCACGACCTGCCGATTTGACAGGTCTTTTCGTACGTGACGAGTTGGAAGGCTTTTAATTTAAAGTGGCTAAAACAATAGAAAAACCAAAACCGAAGG
>JALRKC010000028.1 GCA_023254955.1 Candidatus Nanopelagicales bacterium
CTGAAATTGTTTCTTATCAAGATTTGGTTGAGGCTGGATCCATGACTGAGGCCAAAGCAAAAGGAAAAGTTCGAATGGAAGGTAAGGATTACGTAATGCAAGATGGAGACGTAGTGGAATTTAGGTTCAACGTATGAGTAATTTAAAAACAAGAGATGACATTAGAAATCTTGCAATAATCGCGCACGTAGATCACGGTAAAACCACGCTAGTGGATTCGATGCTTTGGCAGTCAGGTGCATTTCGTTCCAATCAAGATGTAAACGAACGAGTAATGGATTCCATGGACTTAGAGCGCGAAAAGGGAATCACAATTTTGGCAAAAAATACTGCGGTGCTCTATAAGCATCCGGAGCTTGCGCCAAATGGAGTAACCATAAATATTGTTGACACTCCAGGTCACGCAGATTTTGGTGGGGAAGTCGAGCGTGGGTTAGAAATGGTCGATGGCGTAGTGCTTTTAGTAGACGCCTCAGAAGGCCCTTTGCCGCAAACGCGATTTGTTTTAAGAAAGGCTTTGCAGAAAAGGTTGCCAGTGATTTTGGTGATCAATAAAACGGATCGATCAGATTCGCGAATTGATGAAGTGGTTAATGAAACTTATGACTTGTTTTTGGATTTAGCTGATGACTCGATGCCCAATGTGTTGGATTTTCCAATTGTTTATGCAGCAGCTCGCGATGGCAAGGCTTCGCTAACTAAGCCTCAGGACGGTACCGCACCGCAAGTGGAAGACCTTCGTGAGTTATTTGAAACTATTTTGAAGACTGTGCCGGCTCCGACCTTTGAAGAAGGCGCCCCATTGCAAGCCCATGTAACAAATCTAGATGCTTCTGCTTATTTGGGCCGTCTAGCTTTATGTCGAGTAAGAAACGGTGAAATTAAAAAAGGTCAAACCGCTGCTTGGATTAAGACCAATGGCGAAATTGAAAAAGTAAAAATTAGTGAAATGTTAATTACTCAAGCACTAGAAAGAGTCCCAGTTGAATCAGCTGGCCCTGGAGACCTTATTGCGGTAGCCGGTATTGAAGACATCACCATCGGCGAAACTTTGGCTGATCCAGAAAATCCAATTGCCTTGCCAGTTATCAAGGTTGATGAGCCGAGTATCTCTATGTTTATTGGTACTAATAATTCGCCACTTTCTGGCCGTAGTGGATCAAAAGTAACTGCTCGTTTGGTGAAAAATCGCTTAGACCAAGAATTAATTGGCAACGTATCTTTAAGAGTGCTAGATACCGAACGACCTGACACCTGGGAGGTGCAAGGTCGCGGTGAATTGCAATTAGCAGTTTTAGTTGAAATGATGCGTCGCGAAGGCTTTGAGTTGACTGTTGGTAAACCCCAGGTGGTAACTAAAACTATTGACGGCAAACTTCATGAGCCGGTCGAACGCTTAACTATCGATGTGCCAGAAGATTATGTGGGAGTAGTAACTCAACTTTTAGGCTTAAGAAAAGGCCGCATGGAGCAAATGACAAACCATGGGTCCGGTTGGGTCAGGATGGAATATTTAGTTCCAGCACGCGGGTTAATCGGATTTCGTACCGAATTTTTAACAGAAACTCGTGGTACGGGGTTGATGCACCATGTTTTTGAAAAGTATGAACCGTGGCATGGTGAAGTTAGAACTCGCGCTAATGGTTCATTGGTTGCAGATCGCGCTGGAAGCGCAACTGCTTATGCCGCCTTCAGCATTCAAGAACGCGGAGCACTATTTATTGGGCCTGGTGTTGAAGTTTACGAAGGCATGATCATTGGTGAAAATGCCAGAAACGAAGATATGGATGTAAACATCACTAAAGAAAAGAAACTGACGAACATGAGAGCTTCTGGCTCTGATGACACTGTGGCGTTAGTACCACCAAGAGCACTTTCCTTAGAGCAAGCTTTGGAGTTTTTAAGAGAAGACGAATGTGTCGAGGTTACTCCAGATAATGTGCGTTTAAGAAAAGTTATTCTTAATGCTGGCGAGCGAGCTCGAGCAAAGAGTAGAGCTAAGCAAGGCTAACTTTTTAGGTGTTGCACAAAAAAGTCAACTTCTAATTTCAGCAAGCTTTCTAAAGTGCTAGCCCCTTGGGTCATATGAGAAACTCCAGAAAGACTCAAAAAATTATGCCCCTTACCTTTGGCAAATAACGCTGCAGAAAGTTGCAGTGAATGCATCGCCAATACATTGTCATCGGCTAAGCCGTGTATTAATAAGAGTGGACTCGTTAAGTCGTCAACTTTATTTATCAGGGAGTTTTCTTCGTAGCGTTCCCCGTTTTCATCAGGTTGCCCCAAGTAGCGCTCTGAATAAGCTGTGTCATACCAACGCCAATCTGTAACTGGTGCGCCAGCAATTGCTGCTTTGAAAAAATCAGATCGCACTAAAACCGCTAAGGCAGCCAAGTAACCGCCAAAAGACCAACCTTTGATTCCAACTTTAGTTAAATCAAAATTCCATTTATTTAAAGTTGCTAATTCCTCTAAACCTTCAATTTGATCTCTTAATACTTTTTTAGACCAATTGCTACTAATGCTTTGAGCAAATTCCTTTCCGCGCCCTGGGGTGCCTCGAGAATCGATAACCACAACTAGGAATCCTTGGTTAGCTAAAAATTGTTCAGTTAAATAGCCGGTAGCGCTGTTTAGTACTCTCTGCGCATGAGGCCCTGAGTAAGGGCTCATTACTACTGGCAATTTTTCATTTTGGTAATTACTTGGGGCAATTACTGCCGCGTAAAGATCAGTTTCTTTTAAATACTCAATTGCAATATTTGGCTTAAAGCTCGGAGCAGGGGAGAGATTATCAAGCTTAAAAGATTTCTCTTTGAGTCTAAATTCATATTCTGGTTGCCATTTTTGTAAATCATGTTTCACTAAAACTAAGGCCGTCTCTTTTTTGATAGCACTTACATAAGAATCTGAAGGGGTAATCCAGCTCAGCTCGCCTTTTGCAGATAGCTCAACCAGTGCTTGATTAATAGGCGAGGCGGAAACAAGTGCACTAATTTTGCTCTCCGTAGCACTTAAAACCGTTCTTACTTCAAAATTTTGGCCAGGTATTTGTTGCCCATTGAGGTTGATTGTTTGCAGCTCTTCCCCGGTTAGATAAACGAAATGATCATCAAAAAATTTAGGTAGCGGTTGAAACACTTCTACCCAAGGATCTTCCTTTTGGGTAAAAAAAACTTTCTCATCTAGAGTGTCGAGGTCGTAGAGCTTTACTTCTAAATGATTTTGCTCTCGATTTAAAGCAGTCACAAAAATTTGAGATTCATTTTTAAAACCGGCGTTTACTAAGTATTCAAAGTTGCAAGATAGCTGAGATAAATCTTTAGCTTCCCCCTCAAGGTTAATCAAAATTAGTGATGAAGTCGGATTTTCGCTACCGGCAAAAGGGTAGCGATGCTTTCGTATTTCTACCCTTGGATCTGTTGGATCTGCCAATTGAATTTCGGTTACTTGAGTCGAATCAACTTTCTCAATGAGTAAATTTTTGCTATCTGGTGACCACCAAAATCCACTAATTCTGGAAAACTCTTCTGCGGCAATAAAGTTAGCTAAACCGAAAGTAACTTCCTCAGCTGAAGCCTCAATTAAAGTTATAACACTTTGCGTTGCTAATTCAATCAGTTTAAATCCATCACTTGACACTGCTGCCACGTATTTGCCATCTGGTGAAATTTTTGGGTCAACAACTGCTTCTGACAAATGAAATTCAGTTAAGGCCTCATTTTCAATTTGATAGTTAAATAATTTTCCATTTAGAGCAAAAATTATTTGCTCAGATTTTTCATCTAATTGATAACTGGTAATCCCGACTCCAGATTCGCGCATTCTTTCTCTTCGGGCCTGCTCAGCTGCTGGAATTTTTGATCCCACTGGGTCTAATAAATCCAGAGGATTAATTAAGAGTTCTGCTCTTTCGCTTGCAGTTGAGAATTTAAAGAGCCCTAATGTGGGGGTGTCTTGATTAATGGCGCGTAAAAAATAAAGTGTGGTTTGTTTATTATCTATAGTGAAATTACGGGGCCTTCCGCTAGAAAATCTTTGGGTAAGAGCATATGCAGAAATAAAATCCGCGTTTTGGTACATAATGAGTATTCTTCACCCTTCGCGTAAAGTCGACGCATGAGCCACTTGAGTTTACTTTTTGTGCACGCCCACCCAGATGATGAAACGATTTCCACCGGGGCCACGATGGCTAAATATGTAGCCCAAGGCGCGAGAGTTACCTTAGTAACCTGCACTAGCGGTGAAGAAGGCGAAATTTTAGTTCCAGAGCTCGCTCATCTTTCTAGTGCAAATGAAGACAAACTAGGAGAGCACCGTCAAAAAGAGCTAGCACTCGCGATGCAAGAACTCAAAGTCACCGATCATCGATTTTTAGGCGGCGCTGGTAAATACAGAGATTCAGGAATGATAGGAACTGAAGCAAATTCCCACCCAAAGAGTTTCATGAATGCCGACTTACTTTCTGCGGCTAGCGATTTAGTGGCAGTAATTCGAGAAGTAAAACCACACATTTTGATTACCTATGATGAATTTGGTGGCTACGGGCACCCTGATCACATTCAAGCCCACCGGGTTGCTCATTACGCCAAAGATCTTGCGCAAGTAGAAAGTTTTAAACCTGAATTAGGCCCGGCACACAAAATTTCACAAACTTATTGGACGGCAATCCCTCTCTCTTTAGCGGAAAAAGGTTTTGCGCAGATTGCCATGAGTGAAGATTCTAAATTTTTTGGGGTAGAGAGTTTAGATGAAATAAATTTTTTACAGCCCGATCAGATAATCACCACAGAAATTGATGGAAAAGATTTTTTAGAGCAAAAACTTTCTGCTTTAAAGCAACATCGCACGCAAGTAGATTTGAATGGTGATTTTTTTAAACTTATGACTGCACTCGGCCCAGAGGCTTTTGGCGTGGAATACTTTCGTCGCGTTGACCCGCCAGTAAAAGATTTAAATGGAATTATCGAAAAGAGCTTTAATGAATAAATTATTTAAGAGTCTCTTAGCCTTACCAATGGGCTTAGCTGCTGGTTTTTTGGCAGGGTTTTTACATCAAGCGAGTTTTAAAGTACTTATAACGATTTATTGGGGTATTGTCTTTGTGTTAATTTTTTTAATCATTGTGATGCGCTGGAATATAAATTTTGCGAATACTAAGCTCGCTGCCGTCTTATTTATTCCGGGTTGGTTTGTTAGTACTTATTTTTTAAGTACCTTTACTAACGCTGGGGATATTGTAATTGCGAACGATATGATCTCAAAAGTTTATCTGGCAACTGCAGTAATACTCATGGGCATAACTGCAGTTTGGCCAATTAAGAATTAATTCCTTCTTGCGCATTATTTAATTTTTCAACCGAATTTTGAGCTTTTTGATCGAGTTCGCTCCAGTCGGCCATAGCATCGTCAAGTGTCGCCTTTAAGAGGTTAGAGGCATTGATTAGATCTCGTCTTACTTTGGATGCTTGTGAAGATGCTTTTTGGGCAAGATCTTTTTGAACGGCAAGTCGCTCAACGAATCTCTTGCGCTCGCTATTTATTTCATTAAGAATACGACGACTTTCCTCTTTTGCATCATTGATTGCACGATCTAGCAACTCTTTGGCTCTTAAATCTGCTTCTTTACCCGTGCGCTCAGCTTCTAATTTTGAATCGCGCAGTAGTTTTTCGGACTCAAGTTTTATTGCTTGGGCTTCTTTCTTTGCTTCAGCTACTATCGAATTAGCCTCATCTTGCCTGGACTTAATTAAGTCTGTCATTTCTCGTTTAGTTCGGCGCAGTTCGCTCGCAGCTTGCTCTTTTAGCGCATTTGAGTTTCGCTCAGCATCGCTGAGCACTGCATGAGCTTTTGATTTTGCAGCTCTGATTAAAATTGCTGCATCCTCGCCTGCAATGGCAGTTACTTCAGCATCATCTAGTTCAAAAATATTGGGTCGATTAGCTAAAATTTTTACTTGTTGCTCAAGTTCATTAATTTTTCTTTGATAAGAATTTTGAGTGCGAGGGGCGCGACCAAGTGACAACCACCCAGCTTTATCGGGAACCTGAGAGCGCTCTACTTCGTCTACTAATTCCTCAACTTCAGTTTTTTCGTCCACGACAGTTCCTTCGATGACCTTTTTCTTTGCAGCCACATTACTCCTAAGATAATCTTTGAACCATAAGCCTTAATCTGTTTTAGCCTCGCTAAAATTTAAAAGCTTTTGAGTGCTTGTTATCGTTTGCGTGAATAGAATAACAGTCTAAATTTCTGGGGAGTAGTCGGTACTGAAATGGACACAATGTGGCGATAGAGGGTGACAATGAGAGCCCCCATGAACTGGTGGACCCAGAGCCAAATCCCATCGACTTTGTGGAGGAGGGAGTTAACGCCGAGGCGGAGGAGGAAACTCAATTTTTTGAAAGCAGTAGCAGTGTCGATTACGATCCGATAGAAAAACTTGATTCATTAATTGAGCAAACTGCCGAGCACTATCTTGATGAAGTTATCAAGCAAGTTAGTGTCACCCCACGTAGATCAACGATCAATCGGAAAATAATCTCACTTCTAACCACTTCTGCAACAATTGTAGGCCTAATAATTTGTCTATATGGAATTTCTTATTCAATTTCACATTTACCCAATAACACTAAATTCCTAAGTATTGATATTTCTAATCTAACGCTTCAAGATGCTTTGCAAACAATTTCTGTGAATATAGATGATGAATTAAATAAAAATATAGTTATAGAGTCAAGTTCAGATAGTGTTGTTATTAATCCAGCAGAATTAGGCTTAACTCTAGATGTTGCAAACACTCTTAAGCAAACTCGATTAAATCCTTTTCAGAGCCTTTCCGCCTTGGTTCAAGGCTATGAAGTCACGCCAGTGATTAAATTAAATGACGTGCTTATGAAAGCAAAGTTGACGCAATTAGCAGCTGGATCTGAAAAAAAACCACGTTTAGCAGACATAGATATCAAAGACGGACAAATTATAACCTCACGCCAAGTAAACGGAAAAAAGGTTAATTGGGATAAAACTCAAGAAGCTATTGTAGCCAGCTGGCTAAGAGAAGAAAATCCTTTTGAAATAGTCTACGACGCTGTTGAACCACAAATTACAGATAGTGACGTTCTAACATTAAGTTCGCAATTAGAAAATTATCTATCCGGGACAGTTATTGTCAGAAGTGATAATCGAACCGCAATATTTAGCCGTCGTGATATTGCTGAGGTAATTTATTTTGAAAAAAATCAAAGCAAAATTCAAATGCATTTCAATCAGCAATTAATTTGGAATAAATTAATATCAAAACTGCCAGGCCTAGACAAGCCCATAAAAAATGCTGATTTAAAAATAATTGATGAAACTCCTGTGCTCACACCAGCTAATTTCTCTCTTATTATAGGATCTCGAGAATTTCAAGATTTATTCATTGCAGCGTTAACTGATTCAAAGACTCGCGAAATAGACTTAAACCCTTTTATCGTGCGCCCAAATATTGAAACAGAGCAATTAGCGAACCTGCAAATAGTTGAGAAAGTCAGCGAATTTCGACAGAATTTCCCTCCAGCGCAATATAGAACCGATAACGTATCAAATGCCGCAAAATTTATTGATGGCACAATTTTGATGCCTGGTGAAATTTATTCAATGAATCAAACAATTAAAGAACGAACTCGTGAGAATGGGTACGTGCCAGGTATCTATATAAACAATGGAAAGTTTGATGAGGGATTAGGTGGTGGTGTATCAATTATTACTACTGCAGTTTGGACTGCTGCTTTTTTTGCCGGTCTTGAGCCTATTGAACAGCGTGCGCACTCCATATATATCCCACGCTATCAAGAAGGTATTGAGGCAACAGTTCAATGGGGAAGTCTTGATCTTAAATTTAAAAATAACCTCGATAGTGCGATTCTAATTAAGAGCAAAGTAGATTTAGATGGAGTGACTATAACGATGTATGGGAAAAAGAAATTTGATCAAGTAGTAGCAAAAAAATCTAATCGATATAATGTAAAACCTTATAAAACTATTTATTCACAAGCTAAAAACTGTATTGATCAAGAGGGACAACCCGGGTTCGGCGTTACGGTTACGCGCGAAATGTTCAGAAATGGTTCTCTAGTCGCAAGTGATGAGTTTAAAACAAATTATCGTGTTGGTAACACCATAGTTTGCGGCGCAAAACCCGATAACCTTAATGAGGATTTAGCCAACGAATCCTTAGAGCCTGTCAGTCTGCCCGAGTGAGCCGTTGGCCGTCGGCAGTATCAATCGCCAAAATTCCTAGTATTGCCAATTGATCTCGCAGGTCGTCGCTGCGTTTAAAATC
This sequence comes from Candidatus Nanopelagicales bacterium, assembly GCA_023254955.1. The sequence goes on from JALRKC010000028.1 coordinate 8,325, forward strand.
TTTCTGACTGCGAGCTTCCTTACGTAATTCTGCTAATCTCAAAACTTCTGGGCTAAAGTCTTCATCCAGTTCATTTTTTTTGGAAAAATTAAGCCCTAGCCACTTATCTGCATCTTTAAAAATATTTAACTTCTCAAAGTCGCTGAGTTTATTTGATTTTTCAACTTCGCGAAGTAATAAAATTACATTTACTGTATCCAGATCATCTTCCATATAAGATTGGATTCTGTTGGTATGCTCATTGCTAATTGGGGTAGTCGAGCTTTTTTGCCATTCTGAAATCAGGCGGTACCAGCGTTTTAGCGTTTTATCTGCAGCTTTAAGAGAGTTCCAAGTCAAATCCATTTGCTGGCGATAGCGATGTTCTAAAAAAACTAAGCGCAAACCTAAAGGATGAATTCCTTTCTCTATTAAATCTTCAACAAGCACAACATTTTGTGCGGACTTACTCATTTTGCGGCCCTCAAAAAGTAAGTGCTCAGCATGTACCCAGTGCTTTACTACTTCTTTGTCGCTCGCTGCATTACTTTGAGCTCTTTCGTCTTCGTGATGTGGAAACCTAAGGTCGATACCGCCGGTGTGAATATCAATTTCATCACCTAAGAAATTTAAACTCATGGCACTGCATTCAATGTGCCAGCCAGGAAACCCCTTGCCCCAGGGAGTGTCCCAAATTAATTGGGTTCGAGTTTTTGGCGCAATCTTCCAAAGCGCCCAGTCAGCATGAAACTCTTTGTTGTCATCAACTTCATTTTCAAATTTGTGCCCTGGTTTTAAATCAGAAAGCCGGTTACCGCTGATGGCTCCGTAGTCGGCAAATTTTCTAGCAGAAAAAAAGACGCTGCCATCTTTACCTTGATAAGCAAAGTTCTTCTCA